>NZ_JBFSUD010000049.1:0-34831 GCF_041467175.1 Vibrio sp. 10N.247.310.24 | reverse complement strand
AGTACCTGGCTACGAACCAGGCGGTCGGAGGTTCGAATCCTCCAGGGCGCACCACATTATTAGAGAAAGCCTCGTTTTTACGAGGCTTTTTTTATGTCCGCTATAAGTTTGTTGCAACAATGTTAAATTTGTGGTGTTTTTAACTTGTTGTATTTAAAGTAATTCTTGATTGCTTCTTTGTTATTCTACCTTTCTCATATCAATTCTCAGAAAAGCCCCGTTTAAGTCACAGTTTAAATATCTAAAAATGACTCATTTGACAGATTTATGTGATCTGATAGGCGAATAATTAACCTTATGTGTGCGTTATCCGTAACAGAACCTTAAACAAAATTGACAAACTTTTACCAATCGAGATAATCCATGGGTCGGGATCACTATTCGCTGAAATCCTGTACGTATGTCAGGATGACGAAGAAAGGAAGCAACATGACTAATATTGGAAGCCTGCTAGGAGATGCGGCGACTCTAATGATAACGGGGATGTCCGTTGTCTTTATTTTCTTAACTATTCTAGTTTACCTCGTTCGGTTGATGTCAAAACTGGTACCAGAAGAAGTACCGGAGCCGATCGCAGCACCTAAAAAAATTCAAAAATCACAATCAAACCCTTCAGCTGTTAGTCCACAGGTAGTGGCAGCAATTTCGGCCGCGGTTCATCAATACCGTGCGTCTACTGCTAAGTAGCATTTAAAGGATTAAAAAGGAGTTTATGAGCATGTCTAAACCACTAGCTATCACAGATGTGGTACTTCGTGACGCGCACCAGTCACTATTTGCTACTCGTATGCGTATCGAAGATATGCTGCCAATTGCGGCAGAACTGGATAAAGTCGGTTACTGGTCACTTGAGACTTGGGGCGGCGCAACGTTTGATTCGTGCATCCGTTTTCTTGGAGAAGATCCGTGGGAACGTTTACGAGAGCTGAAAAAAGCGATGCCAAACACACCAATGCAGATGCTACTGCGTGGTCAAAATTTATTGGGTTACCGTCACTACGCGGATGATGTAGTAGAAAAGTTTGTTGAACGTGCCCATAGTAACGGCATGGACGTATTCCGTATTTTTGATGCGATGAATGACGTACGTAACTTTGAAACCGCAGTGAAAGCAACGATTGATGTTGGCGGCCACGCTCAAGGTACGTTGTCTTACACAACCAGTCCGGTTCACAACTCAGATACGTGGGTTGATTTGGCTAAGCGCCTAGAGGATCTAGGTTGTCATTCACTATGCATCAAAGATATGTCAGGTTTATTAAAGCCTTATGAAGCGGAAGAGCTAATCACTCGCATCAAAGCGTCTTGTGATGTGCCTCTAGCGCTGCATAGCCACGCGACAACGGGTCTATCAACCGCTACAGCCGTTAAAGCTGTTGAAGCGGGTATTGATATTCTAGACACCGCAATCTCTTCTATGAGCTGTACTTACGGCCATACACCAACCGAAACGGTTGTTGCTATGCTAGAAGGCACAGAGCGCGACACGAATCTCAAACTAGACCAAATCGAACCAATCGCGGCTTACTTCCGTGATGTACGTAAAAAGTATGCGAAATGGGAAGGCCAGCTAAAAGGTGTCGATTCTCGAATCTTGATCGCTCAAGTTCCTGGCGGCATGTTAACCAACATGGAAGGCCAGCTTAAAGAGCAAGGCGCTGCCGATCGCATGGATGAAGTTCTAGAAGAGATCCCACGCGTACGTAAAGAGTTGGGTTACATTCCTTTGGTAACACCTACTTCTCAGATTGTCGGTACTCAAGCGGTTATCAACGTTCTAACGGGTGAGCGCTACAAGAGCATCACTAAAGAGACTGCGGGTCTACTGAAAGGCGAATACGGTCAAGCTCCTGCTGAGGTTGATGCTGAACTGCAAGCGAAAGTGTTAGATGGTGCTGAGCCAATCACGTGTCGTCCTGCTGATTTACTTAAGTCTGAAATGGATACGTTAACGACTGACCTTTTAGAAAAAGCGAAATCAGATGGTATTTCACTCGCTGAAGATACCGTTGATGATGTACTGACGTACGCACTATTCCCACAAGTGGGTCTTAAGTTCCTTAAAAACCGTCACAACCCTGAAGCGTTTGAACCTGCACCAACGGCTGAAGCTGCAACTTCTGTTGCGGTTGCACCACAACCTGCTGCTGGCGGCATTGAGAGCTACAGCGTGAAGGTTGATGGTCAAGTTTATGATGTTGAGGTTGGCCCTCAAGGTGAACTGACATCGGTATCTCCATCAGCGAAACCAGCACAAGCGGCTCAAGCAGCACCTGCTGCGGCTTCTGATGCAGAAGCGGTTCCAGCTCCGTTAGCGGGCAACATCTTTAAAGTCATCGTTCAGGCGGGTACTGAAGTGGCCGAAGGTGATGTTCTGCTGATCCTAGAAGCGATGAAAATGGAAACGGAAGTTCGAGCTGCTCGAAGTGGTATCGTTCAAGAATTGAATGTTAAAGAAGGCGATGCAGTTACTGTAGGCGCTCCACTACTAAGCTTAGCGTAAGGGAGTACCATGGAAGGATTGATGACCTTATGGTCTGAAACAGGGATTGCTAACTTTGAGTTCGGCCAGATCTGTATGATGTTGGTTGGTTGCTCACTGTTGTTTTTGGCAATTCGCAAAGGGTTTGAACCTTTACTGCTGTTACCTATTGGTTTTGGTGCTGTATTAGCCAATATTCCAAATGCTGGATTCACGGATCCCGGTGGTTTGCTTTACTACGTTTACTACATTGGTATTGAAACTGGCATTTTTCCACTGCTGATCTTTATGGGTGTTGGAGCTATGACGGACTTTGGTGCGTTGATTGCTAACCCTAAAACACTGTGGCTCGGGGCTGCTGCTCAGTTTGGTATATTCGCAACACTATTTGGCGCGATCTTGCTGAACTATGTACCAGGAATGGAGTTCTCAATGGCAGATGCTTCGTCAATTGCGATCATTGGTGGTGCCGATGGCCCAACCGCGATCTTTTTGGCTAGCAAGCTATCTCCTGATCTATTAGGTGCGATTGCGGTAGCGGCGTATAGCTACATGGCTTTAGTTCCTATTATTCAGCCACCAATCATGAAAGCGTTAACGTCTCCTGAAGAGCGCCAAATTAAGATGGCTCAACTTCGTCATGTAAGCAAAGCTGAGAAGATCCTTTTCCCGCTAGCTGTACTGCTGATGACGATTTTGTTCCTACCTTCAGCAACCCCTCTAGTAGGTATGTTCTGTTTGGGTAACTTAATGCGTGAAGCGGGTGTGGTTGATCGTCTTTCAAAAACAGCCCAAAACGAACTGATTAACGTTGTGACTATTTTCCTTGGTCTAGGTGTTGGCTCTAAGCTTCAAGCAGACACGTTCTTGAACTTAGAGACGTTAGGTATCCTTGGGTTAGGTGCGGTCGCATTCAGTATTGGTACGGCTGGTGGTGTATTGATGGCGAAGCTGCTGAACCGCTTCTCGAAAGAAGACATTAACCCACTGATTGGCGCAGCTGGTGTATCAGCGGTTCCGATGGCGGCTCGTGTTGTGAATAAGGTTGGACTTGAGGCAAATCCTCAGAACTTCCTGTTGATGCATGCGATGGGTCCGAACGTAGCGGGTGTACTTGGTAGTGCCGTTGCAGCGGGTATCCTATTAGCTCTCGTAGGTTAATGAGTTACTTGGCTATGCTGCTCGTTACGTTAATTGGTCGTCAATTTACGCATGAGCGGTTAACTTCGTCTTATTAAATGGTTTATAGTCAAAGGGATGCTTTCGCATCCCTTTCTTTTTATTAATTAGGGTGCTTACTCATCAGGGCTTCTATCAATCAAGGAAATGTGGACATGGAAAATAAACAGATTGCGATTACTCAATTCGGCGGCGTCGAAAACCTCAGTATTCAAACCAGTGCTATTCCTGAGCCAAAGGCCGGAGAAGTGGTGGTTAAAGTTTCCTTTTCAGGCATTAATCCTATTGATGTGAAAACCCGTGCAGGACTTGGTTGGGCGGCAGCACAAAACAAAGACAACCTTCCTTGGGTTCCTGGTTACGATATTTCAGGGCAAATTGTCACGCTAGGCGAACAGGCAGAGCGTTTTACTGTTGGTGATAACGTAGCTGGCTTTATTGGTTTTCCACTGCAAGGTGGCGGTTATAGCCAGTATGTGTGTGTTCCAGAAGTCGCATTAAGTATGGTCCCAGACTCGGTTGCGTTAGAAGCGGCTGCAGCTTTACCACTCGCTAGCCAAACCGCAGCACAAGCGCTTAACAAAGCGGAAGTGAAAGAGGGCGATCGCGTACTCATCTTAGCGGGCGCCGGCGGCGTTGGTCATCTTGCGGTTCAAATCGCAGTGGCTGCAAAAGCTGAGGTTTACACGACCTGCAGCGAAGCCAACCTTGATTACCTTGCTACGTTAGGCGCTCATGCTATTAACTATCAATTTGCGCCAGCATCGGAAAGAGTCTCTGATGTTGATGTACTGATTGATTTAGTGGGTGGTGATACCGCGCTTGATGCGTTGAAGTGTTTGAAAGATGGTGCGAGAGTGGTAACGGTGCCTACGCTGTCTGCTGAATTAATTTGCGAGAAAGCGACATTATTGGGTTTCACCGCTTCAGGTATGCTCGTTGAGCCAAATCCAGAGCAAATGGACACTATGCTTTACATGGTTAGCGTAGGGTTGCTCAAAACAGAAATTCAAACTATCTACCCGTTAGATGAAGCACAGTCGGCGCATCTACAAGTAGAAACCGGACACACCAGAGGCAAGGTACTACTTAAAATGCAAGAAGGTTAATATGCAGTGCTAGAGTTCTTTAATTCTCTTTTTGAAAACATAGCGTTGTGGTTTTCTGACTCGGCGCTGTGGGTGCTCTTCATTAGTGGCTTCTTGAGTGCCACATTGTTACCAGGGGGCTCAGAAGCAAGCCTTGTTGCAGCATTGAGCTTAGATCAGTTCTCAACATCATCAATCATTCTTCTGGCGACACTCGGTAATACTTTAGGCGGGCTGACCAACTATTGGATTGGTTTGTGGCTGCCTAATCGAACTCAATCTGAAAAGCATGGTCATAAGGCTATGGCTTGGCTGAGCCGCTATGGCTATTGGACACTGTTATTCAGTTGGTTGCCGATCATTGGTGACCCTTTGTGCTTAGCCGCGGGTTGGTTAAGAATGAAATTTATTCCTAGCGTTATTTTGATAGCGATTGGCAAAGCCGCTCGCTACAGCTTACTTGCTGCTATCTACTTCGGTTTTTTCTAAGGAGAACCTATGAAAAAGGTTTTACTTGGTACATTTTCTCTTATCGCCATTGCAGGCTGTTCTTACAATGTACCTAGCTCTACACCCTTCTTTTCCTCGTTACCTGAAGGTGTCACTCTGTTAGAAGAGGTTAAGCCTTCTAAAGATAAAGTGGTGATCCCTTACACCAAATATCAGCTTGAAAACGGCCTGACAGTTATTCTTTCCCCTGATGATTCTGATCCTCTTGTACATGTGGATGTGACCTATCATGTCGGCTCAGCTCGTGAAGAAATAGGCAAATCGGGCTTTGCTCATTTCTTCGAACACATGATGTTCCAAGGCTCTGAGAACGTCGGTGACCAGCAGCACTTTAAGATCATTACCGAGGCGGGTGGCTCGTTAAACGGCACGACTAACCGTGATCGTACTAACTACTTTGAAACCGTTCCATCTAACCAACTTGAGAAAATGTTGTGGTTAGAATCAGACCGAATGGGTTTTTTATTGGATGCGGTTTCTCAGAAGAAATTCGAAGTTCAAAGAGGCACGGTTAAAAACGAACGTGCTCAAAGTTATGAAAACCGTCCTTATGGCTTGATGTGGGAACGCATGGGTGAAGCGCTTTACCCTGAAGGTCATCCTTACTCATGGCAACCAATCGGTTATGTGGAAGATCTAGACCGTGTTGATGTGAATGACCTTAAGGCGTTCTTCCTACGTTGGTACGGCCCAAATAATGCGGTACTGACTATCGGTGGTGATATCGACGTTGATGACACGCTAGAGTGGGTTAATCAGTATTTTGGCTCAATCCCTCAAGGTCCGGAAGTTAAGGCTGCTGAGAAGCAACCAGCTGTTCTAACAGAAGATAAGTACATCACGTTAGAAGACAACGTTCGTCAGCCGATGGTGCTTGTTGGTTGGCCAACAACCTACCGCGGTGAAGATACGCAAGCTTCACTGAATGCGCTGTCTAACGTGTTAGGTTCAGGGACCAACAGTTATCTGTACCAAAACCTCGTAAAAACGCAAAAAGCGGTGAGTGCAGGCTCTTTCCACGATTGTGCTGAGCTCGCTTGTACTATGTATGTCTATGCGATGGGTGACTCAGGTGAAAAGGGGGATTTGACGGTTCTTAATAAAGAACTGATGGAAACCCTAGAACAATTTTCGAAAGGCGGTGTGGAACAAGATCGTCTAGATCAAATTACCGGCATGGCTGAAGCGAATGCGGTGTTTGCACTGCAAAGTGTTAGAGGCAAGGTTTCACAGCTCGCGTCAAATCAAACCTTCTATGGCCAGCCTGATCGTATTGAATCAAAACTCGATCAAATCCGATCTGTTACCCCTGAAAGCGTAAGCAAGGCGTACCGAGATTTTATCGAAGGTAAGCACAAGGTTACCTTGAGTGTGGTTCCTAAGAAAAAACTCGACTTAGCGGTTCGCGAGGCTACATTTAGCACTCCTGCTCGTACCCTTCCTGAATACAGCAAAGTGACAGAAGAACAATTGGATTTCAGAAAGGCACCGAACACATTTGATCGCAGCGTGATGCCTGAAGTGAACTTTGGTGTTGAAGCGACCATGCCTGAGCTGTATCGCATGCATTTTGCTAATGGTACTGACTTGATTGGTACTGTGACTAGCGAAACGCCGACAGTGCAGCTACAAATTCAACTCCCTGCGGGTGAGCGCTATGTTGGTAAAGGTCAAGAGGGTTTGGCGAACCTAACTGCATCGATGATGGAAGAAGGTTCGACTAAACGAACGGTTGAAGAGTTACAGGCCACCTTAGATAAGCTTGGTAGTAGCGTTAGCATTAGTGCTGGCAGCTATACCACAGATATTTCGGTCTCGACGTTAGAGAAAAACCTGCCTCAAACCTTAGCGATCGTGCAAGAAGTTCTATTTGAGCCTAAGCTTGATGTTCAAGATTTCGAACGCGTTAAGAGTCAGATGTTAGAAGGCGTAGTGTATCAGCATCAACAACCGAGCTGGATGGCTTCTCAAGCAACCCGAGAGGTGTTGTTCGGTAGCAGTATTTTTGGTCGAGCGAGTGATGGCACCAAGGATTCTCTAGAATCGTTAACTCTAGACGATGTAAAACTGTTTTACAGTCAGCACTATACTCCTGAGGGAGCTAATATTGTTATTGTAGGGGACATCACGAAGGAGGAGGTTGGAAAGCAGCTTCAGTTCTTTGAAGAATGGCAAGGTGACGCTGCACCACTCACTCGTCCACAGATCATCAAGGAGCTTTCGGGCCAGAACTTGTACTTAGTGGATAAGCCGGGAGCACCACAAAGTATTGTACGCTTAGTTCGTAAAGGGTTACCGTTTGATGCGACCGGTGAATTGTATTTAAGTCAATTGGCTAACTTTAATTTAGCCGGTAACTTCAATAGCCGCATCAACCAGAACCTGCGTGAAGACAAAGCCTACACTTACGGTGCAAGCGGTTACTTTGCGAGTACGCGTGAAACTGGTGCGGTAGTGTTTAGTGCTCAAGTTAGAGCCAATGCGACGGTTCCATCAATTCAAGAGTTTATTGCTGAGCTAAATGAATTTAGTCAGAGTGGATTAACTGACGAAGAGGTGAAATTTATGCGCCTTGCCGTCGGTCAACAAGATGCGCTTAAATACGAAACACCAAGTCAAAAGGCTGGATTGTTGAGTAATATTGTTACGCTGAGCCTTGATGAAGACTACCTACAGCAGCGCAACCAGATAGTAGAAACGGTTTCAAAAGAGACTTTAAATGAGCTCTCGAAGAAATGGTTTGACCCGAATGATTATCAAATAATTGTTGTTGGTGACGCGACTTCGCTGCGCCCTCAATTAGAAAAGTTAGATATTCCAATAGAAGAGCTTGAAATCATTCGTTAGAGTACACATTAAAGGGGGAGGGAAGAGATTCTACTTTTCTCCTCCAACCTAATTTATGATAGTTCTAATAAGAACAATATAAGATAAGTGAACAGAATTTTGACTGATTTTGCTGCGCGACTAAAGCAAGTTGCAACCAACCCTAAGACCTTCTCTCAATTTGGTCGTGGTGTTGAAAGGGAAACATTGCGCTACACGGAAGATGGGCATCTTGCTACTGGGCCGCACCCTAAGGCTTTAGGATCTGCGTTGATGAACGAATGGGTAACGACCGATTTCTCTGAGTCGCTACTGGAGTTTATCACGCCTGTTTCTAACGACGTTCCGACGCTTTTGAATCAGTTGTCTGATATTCATCACTTCACTCAAACCAAGTTAGACGGCGAAAAGCTGTGGCCACTCTCTATGCCTTGTTATGTGGGGAGTGAAGATTACATTCAGCTTGCGCAATACGGTACTTCTAACAACGGTAAGATGAAGACGCTATATCGTGAAGGCCTAAAGCGTCGCTACGGTAGTCTGATGCAGATTATTTCGGGTGTTCACTTCAACTTCTCTTTCCCAGAAAGCTTTTGGGACAGTCTGTTTGGAGAGCAAACCGAAGAAGCGCGTTGCGAAGCTAAATCAGATGCGTACTTCGGTTTGATTCGTAATTACTACCGCTTTGGTTGGTTAATCCCATACTTCTTCGGTGCTTCACCTGCGCTATGTTCTTCTTTTATCAAAGGAAGAGAAACCAACCTACCTTTTGAAAAGGTTGGAGAAACACTGTATCTACCCAAAGCAACGGCATTGCGCTTAAGTGACCTTGGTTACACCAACAGTGCGCAAAGTGTACTGAAGATTGGCTTCAACAGCCTAGACCAATACCTTGAAGGTTTGAATCAAGCGATTCGCACACCATCAGAAGAATTCGCTGAGATTGGCACTAAGGTTGATGGGGAATACCGTCAACTAAATAGCAACGTACTGCAAATTGAGAATGAGCTTTATGCTCCAATCCGTCCTAAGCGTGTGGCGAAAAGTGGCGAGAAACCATCTGAAGCACTGGCTCGTGCTGGCGTTGAGTACATCGAGGTTCGCTCTTTAGACGTAAACCCATTCAGTTCAATTGGTATCAATGAACAGCAAGTTCGCTTCTTAGATTTATTCCTAACGTGGAGCGTGTTATCAGACTCTGCTGAGATGGATAACTGCGAACTTGAATGCTGGCGCGATAACTGGAACAAGGTGATCTTAGAAGGTCGTCAGGTTGGTTTAGAGCTCAAGATTGGTTGTGATGGAGAAAGACTGTCTCTGCAAGACTGGGCTAAAAATGTATTCAAAGATCTTCGAGTTATCGCTGAGTTGATGGATGCTGAGCAAGGTGGTCGTGCATACCAAGAAACGTGCGATACGCTTGAAGCCTGGATTGATAACCCAGAGTTGACCATTTCTGGCCAGTTATTAGAAGAGACCAAGAAATTGGGTGGTTTGGGTAAAGTGGGTTGTGCGTTAGGAAAAACGTATGCTCAACAACACAAGGCACACCAATATAAAGTTTATTCTGCTGAGTTAATGGAAGCGGAAGTTCAACGCTCTGTCATTGCTCAACAGCAAAGTGAAGAAGCGAGCACTCAAGATTTTGATAGTTTCTTAACGGACTATTTTTCATATTTAAAAGCATAGCGAGACTTTGGTGGAAAGGAAGCAAACCTTATTAGGTCAGTCTACTCATGTGGGTGGAAAATGGTTACCTGTTGTGACTGTTGGTATTGTCTCTAGCCTATTGGTTGGATGTGCGACGCCTCCTCCTAAGCAGCAAAATAATATATGCAGCATCTTCAGAGAGCACCCTTCTTGGTATGAAGATGCGGTCGATATGCAAGATGAGTGGGGCACACCGATTAACGTCGCGATGGCTTTTGTTAAACAAGAGAGCAGCTTTCGACATGATGCGCGTCCACCAAAAGATTATATTCTTGGCTTTATACCGTGGGGAAGAGTCAGTAGTGCCTACGGCTATGCACAAGCTCAAGACCCTGCTTGGGAAGACTTTCAAAAAGCGACCAATAATGGTGGTTCGAGAACCAATTTTGATGATGCATTGATGTTCATTGGTTGGTACACCAGCGAGACGCGCCGTCAGTTAGGGATCTCATTATGGGACCCGTATAACCAATATCTGGCTTATCATGAAGGCCGTGGTGGCTATAAGCGCAAATCATACAACAGCAAACCATCGTTGATTAAGGTGGCTCGCAAAGTCGAACAGCAAGCAAAAGATTATGGATGGCAACTTAAACAGTGCCGAAAAGAACTAGAAGACAATCGAAGTTGGTTTTTTTAAAGCCAATCGTCATGGAGAATAGCAATGCCTTTATTAGATAGTTTTACTGTTGATCACACGCGCATGAACGCACCTGCAGTTCGTGTTGCTAAAACAATGCAAACCCCAAAAGGGGATACCATTACGGTATTTGACCTGCGTTTTACTGCGCCAAACAAAGATATCCTATCTGAGAGAGGTATTCATACTCTCGAGCACCTATACGCTGGGTTCATGCGTGCTCACCTCAATGGCTCTGCGGTTGAGATCATTGATATTTCGCCTATGGGTTGTCGTACTGGTTTCTATATGAGCTTGATTGGTACGCCTTCAGAGCAGCAAGTGGCTGAAGCTTGGTTAGCGGCTATGCAAGACGTACTGAAAGTTGAGAACCAGAATAAGATTCCTGAGTTGAACGAATACCAGTGTGGTACTGCGGCAATGCATTCCTTAGATGAAGCTAAAGAGATTGCGAATGCAATCATCGCTACCGGTATTTCAGTAAACAAAAATGATGAACTGGCATTGCCAGAGTCGATGCTTCAAGAGCTTAAAATCGACTAATCACTTTTTCTTTACTTTAGATGCGCTTCACTCTAGATACATTTCAATCTAGAGGCAGAGCGAGTTAGATACTAAAAGGCCCGGTTCAATGAACCGGGCCTTTTATTGTAGAAGGACTTAGTTGGTAACTCAGTTGGTTATACCAATCGTAGTAAATAACTGGTCACCCTAGCTTGCTAAAACGCTCGATAACTGCGTTAGAATTTTTGATTGTAGAATAACTACTTATCGAAAAATTCTGCCTTGTTCTCAAGCCTTTTCCCTACGCTATTTTTGATCACTTACTTACTGTGATTGGTATTACTCTCATCTAATGAGTCGCCTCTATCCGTTTACGATCTGCGGAAACACACGCACCAGCTTGATGCGATTCTCTTCGAGCTCAACAATTTCCATTGGATGGCTGGCAACCTGAACACTCAGGTGACTCTCTGGAATATCTTCAAGATGCTCCAGTATCAAACCATTAAGTGTTCTTGGTCCATCGGTAGGCAGTGCCCACTGCAAACCTTTGTTGATATCTCGGATATTAGCGCTGCCTTCAATCAAGAAGCTACCATCGCTTTGCGGTGTGATCTCTTCAGATAAACTTGGTGCGATTGAAGTCGTAAATTCGCCCACGATCTCTTCGAGAATATCTTCGAGGGTAACCAAACCGTTAATATCGCCATACTCATCAACAATCAAACCGATACGCTGTTTGTTGCGTTGGAATTTAAGCAGTTGGGTGTTAAGCGGTGTCGCTTCCGGAATAAAGTAGATCTCATCTGCAGCACGCAGCAGGGTCTCTTTATTGAATTCGTTCTTTTCGAGCATCAAGCGATAAGCTTCACGTAGCCTCAGCATGCCAACCACTTCATCTATCTGATCACGGTACAACACGATGCGACCATGAGGTGAATGAGTGAGCTGACGCACGATCGATTTCCAATCATCATTGATGTCGATGCCGGTGATCTCGTTACGTGGCACCATTATGTCATTCACGGTGACGTGTTCTAAATCGAGAATAGACACCAACATATCTTGGTGACGCTGTGGTATTAGGCTACCCGCCTCATTTACTACGGTTCTGAGTTCTTCTGAGCTTAGATGATCGGTTGCATCATGGTTAGCTTTAACGCCTAAGATACGAATGAAGCCATTGGTAATAAAGTTGACCAAGATAACCAATGGAGATAGCACCTTCATCAGTATTATTAATAGAATACTGCTGGCGTAAGAAACTCGTTCAGGGAAAAGAGAAGCGATGGTTTTTGGTGTAACCTCAGCAAACACGAGGATCACTAGGGTCAGGGCTCCGGTTGCGATTGCAACGCCGATATCGCCGTAGATACGCATACCAAGAATAGTCGCGATCGCGGATGCAAGAATATTGACGAGATTGTTGCCGATGAGAATAAGGCCAATCAATCTGTCTGGGCGACTTAGAAGTTTTTCTACGCGTTTGGCACCTTTATGACCCGTATTGGCCAAGTGCTTTAAACGGTAGCGGTTCAAGGACATCATGCCCGTTTCGGAACCAGAGAAATAACCAGAAATTACAATGAGACACGCGAGTAGCGCAAATAAGATACCCGTTGATATGTCGTCCAAAACTATTCTTTTCCTTTTTGTGTATCTTGATTAATTTATGACCGAACATGGTCGAGATGTCAATTGAATGTATCGTACTCAATATTTTAAAGGCAAGGTGTGTGAGACCTTGCCTTCATTATATAGACTAATTCAGGATTATTTCCTGAACGAAGCGGCTACCGAAGTAAGCTAATGTGAGCATGGTGGCACCCGCAAGGGCAAACCATGTGACTTTTTGCCCACGCCAACCTTTCTGATAGTGACCCCAAAGAAGGATGGAATAGATAACCCAAGCTATAAAAGACAATACCGCTTTATGTGCTTTACCTTGAGCAAACATATCTTGTACGAAGATAAGTCCAGTTAATAAAGTACCTGTTAACAAACCATTACCGATTAAAATGATCTTGAAAAGCTGTCTTTCCACCATCATTAAAGGAGGTAGGTTAGGGTTTATCACTAAGGCTTTTTTCTTTTTAAGTTTGTGATCTAGCCACGCGAGTTGCATAGCGTATAGCGCACCGATGGTAAGTGTCGCGTATGAGAACAGAGCTAAAGATATGTGTAGCAACAGCTTTGGGTCATTCTCTAAGTGTTTGATGAAGGTGCTAGGAAGAAAAGTGGCAGCCATTAGATTTAGAGCAGCGAAGCTATAAACAACCGGCAAGATGAACCACAAACGGGTTTTGAGCATAGCACCGCTCATGACCACAGATATGATTAAACTGATTAAAGAAGCAACGTTTAAGATACTGAGGTTTTGACCACTGGCATTAAAGATTAAATCGCCAAGCAACCAAGCATGGAAAGCTAAAGCAAGTAATGCGCTGATAAACACCGTTTTTACACGGATTCCTGTTTGGTGCACGAGACCTGGAATGATCGTGAAAATCGCCATTGTATAAAGAAAGGCTGCTGCGATCGCAATAAGACTGTCCATGGTATCCATTTAAATGATTACTAATTGGCGAATTATACCTCGCATCGCTCTTTGGGGCTATGGTGAACCTCATTCAATTCCAAGTGAATAATGTCTCACATCACATGCGTGGATGATTAACGCTCCACAACGGGTATGACTCTAATCCGCGCTAATGTATACTCACAGTAATAGTCGCAGTTTTGAGCGAAGAGAAAACTATGTTTGATAATTTAACGGATCGTCTATCCAAAACGCTGAAAAACATCAGCGGTAAAGGTCGCCTGACCGAAGACAATATTAAAGAGACGCTGCGTGAAGTACGTATGGCGCTACTTGAAGCCGACGTTGCACTGCCAGTTGTCCGCGATTTTGTTAAGCGCGTAAAAGAAGGCGCTGTGGGTGTCGAGGTTTCTAAATCTCTCACACCGGGTCAAGAATTCATTAAGATCGTTCAAGCTGAACTTGAAGCTGTGATGGGAGAGTCTAACGAGGCTCTTGACCTAGCAGCACAACCGCCAGCAGTTATCTTAATGGCGGGTCTACAAGGTGCGGGTAAAACCACATCGGTAGGTAAGCTATCTAAGCTCCTGACTGAGCGTGATAAGAAGAAAGTTTTGGTTGTGTCTGCCGACGTTTACCGTCCAGCCGCGATCAAACAGCTTGAAACCTTAGCAAGCGATGTGGGTGTCGACTTCTTCCCATCTTCAGCTGACCAAAAGCCTCTTGATATTGCAAACGCTGCAATCGACCACGCGAAGAAGAAATTCTACGACGTGCTAATTGTCGATACTGCCGGTCGTTTGGCTATCGATGAAGAGATGATGGGTGAAATCAAAGAGCTTCATACTGCCATTAAACCAGTTGAGACTCTGTTCGTTGTTGATGCTATGACAGGTCAAGATGCTGCGAATACTGCAAAAGCCTTTGGCGATACGCTACCACTAACCGGTGTTATCTTAACGAAAGTGGATGGTGACGCGCGTGGTGGTGCTGCACTGTCTGTTCGTCACATCACAGGTAAGCCGATTAAATTCTTAGGTGTTGGTGAAAAGACTGACGCATTAGAACCATTCCACCCAGATCGTGTTGCTTCTCGCATCCTAGGTATGGGCGACGTACTGTCGCTTATTGAAGATCTACAGAAAAACGTTGATACCGAAAAAGCAGAGAAGCTGGCTAAGAAGTTCAAAGAGAAGAAAGGCTTTGACCTTGAAGACTTCCGTGAGCAACTTGGTCAGATGAAAAACATGGGCGGCATGATGGGCATGATGGATAAGCTTCCAGGCATGTCTCAGCTACCAGACAACGTTAAAGATAAAGTTGATGACAAGATGTTCAAGCAAATGGAAGCGATCATCAATTCTATGACAATGAAAGAGCGTCAGCGCCCAGACCTAATCAAAGGCTCACGCAAAAAGCGTATTGCTGCCGGTTCTGGTACGCAAGTACAAGATGTAAACCGTATGCTTAAACAGTTCACTCAAATGCAGAAGATGATGAAGAAAATGCAGAAAGGTGGAATGAAAGGCATGATGCGCAACATGCAAGGCATGATGGGCGGCGGTGGAGGTATGGGCGGAATGGGTGGTGGTTTTAACCCGTTTGGCCGATAATCTACAAATGTAAGCTTTAGCTACGTTACTTTTCATAGTGTTAGCCGTGTCACAGAAAGTGAGCGGTGGCTATGTTGGTGAAAAAATAGCTAAAGCCCTTGCATTGCCCCGGAATAAGAGTAAAATTCCGGGGCTTTAATTTGGCACGAGACCCCAAGCTATTTACTTATACTTGGGGTTAATTATTTTATTAAGAAAGCAAAGAGGACGACATGGTAACCATTCGTTTGGCACGTCACGGTGCAAAGAAGCGCCCATTTTATCAAATCGTAGTTGCGGATAGCCGTAACTCTGTAACTGGCCGTTTCATCGAGAAAGTAGGTTTCTTTAACCCTACTGCTCAAGGTCAAGAAGAAGGTCTACGTCTAGACCTAGATCGTGTTAACCACTGGGTTGGTCAAGGCGCATCTCTATCTGACCGCGTAGCTAAGCTAGTTAAAGACGCTCAAAAAGCGGCTTAATTCTTTTTTAAAAAGAGAAATAGCTTATGTCGATGAAGGGTAAAGAAACGATGAGCGAGCAAAACGAAAGAATTGTTATGGGTAAACTTGGGTCTACCTATGGTATTCGTGGCTGGCTTAAAGTGTTCTCCTACACAGACAATGCTGAAAGCATATTTGATTACAGTCCTTGGTATTTAAAGCTAAAGGGCGAGTGGGTTGAGTATAAAGTTGAAAGCTGGAAACGTCATGGTCAAGGCTATGTATGTAAGCTAGCGGAATTAGATGTACGTGAAGACGCGCAACTGATGACCAACTTTGAAATTGCTATTGACCCTGCTTCATTACCTGAATTGTCAGAAGATGAATTCTACTGGCGCGAATTGTTCGGTATGCAAGTTTTTACCACTAAAGGTTACAACCTTGGTGAGGTCACTGACCTATTAGAAACTGGCTCGAACGATGTTCTAGTAATCAAAGCAAATCTTAAAGATGCTTTTGGCCAAAAGGAACGGTTAATCCCGTACCTTGAAGAGCAAGTGATCAAGAAAGTTGATCGCGAAGCTCGCCGGATCGAAGTTGACTGGGATCCTGGATTCTAACTCCAAATTACAGAGCGAGAGAACACATGTGGGTTGGCATTATTAGCCTTTTTCCTGAAATGTTCCGTTCTGTTACTGATTTTGGAGTAACAGGTCAAGCGGTTAAAAAAGGTCTTTTATCTATTGAAACATGGAATCCTCGTGATTTCACTCATGATAAACATCGCACTGTTGATGACAGACCTTACGGTGGTGGTCCTGGCATGTTAATGATGGTTCAGCCTTTGCGCGATGCTATCCAAACAGCCAAACAGGCAGCACCGGGAAAGACGAAGGTTATTTACCTTTCACCTCAAGGTCGTAAACTCGACCAACAAGGTGTTGAAGAGCTGGCAACAAACGAGAACTTGCTTCTTATTTGTGGTCGCTATGAAGGGGTAGATGAGCGCATCATTCAATCTGAAGTCGACGAAGAATGGTCGATTGGAGATTTTGTGATGACGGGTGGCGAGCTGCCAGCCATGACGTTGATTGATTCAGTCTCTCGGTTTGTTCCGGGTGTACTTGGAGATTTCGCATCAGCAGAAGAAGATTCTTTTGCAAATGGTTTGCTAGATTGTCCCCATTATACGCGCCCTGAGGTGCTAGACGATAAAGATGTGCCATCGGTACTCAAGTCTGGAAACCATAAGGACATTCGTCGCTGGCGATTGAAACAATCGTTGGGCCGAACTTGGCTAAGAAGACCAGAACTCCTGGAAAACCTAGCTCTGACTGACGAACAGGAACAATTACTGGCTGAATTCATTAAAGAGCAACGCTCTTAACGAAAAGCAAGCAGTAACCTATTAAATTTAGTATCAGTTTATTCTAGGAATTTATACAAATGAGCAACATCATCAAGGCTCTTGAAGAAGAGCAACTAAAATCAGACCTTCCTAAATTCGCACCAGGTGACACTGTTGTAGTTAAGGTTAAGGTAAAAGAAGGTGACCGTGAGCGTCTACAGGCTTTCGAAGGCGTTGTAATCGCTATTCGTAACCGTGGTCTACACTCTGCATTCACAGTTCGTAAGATCTCGAACGGTGAAGGCGTAGAGCGTGCGTTCCAAACTCACTCTCCAATGGTTGATAGCATCGAAGTTAAACGCCGTGGTGCAGTACGTCGTGCCAAGTTGTACTACCTACGTGAGCGTTCTGGTAAGTCAGCTCGTATTAAAGAGAAGCTTACTAAGAAGTAATTCTTTTTGCATTCTATCGATAAAAGCGGAGCCATTTGGCTCCGCTTTTTTGTGTCTACTATTTAGAGTCTCACAGGTAAGAGATCTCCAACTTGCTCGTTCCTCACTCTTGAGGATGACGAATGACAAGCCTTGATACCTTGATAGGCTGTCGAACCGCTGAGGGAGTTTTTGAATCAACCAGAGCTGTCATTCCCTAGACTGACGAAGGAAGGAGTAGGGAATCCCCATTAGTGCCGTGTTATAGGCAATAAAAAAGGATTGCCGTAAAACGCCAACCCTTCAAAATTTACTCGCTACTCGCTACTCGCTACTCGCTACTCGCGCCTAGTGTGGGTCTTCCGACCAACCATCGCTATCCGACATGTCTGGAGCACCAGCGATGCTGTTCTCTTCGTCAGCCCATTCCCCGAAATCAATCATCTGACATTGCTTGCTGCAAAACGGGCGGTGCGGGCTTTGTTCGCCCCATTCAACGTCAGTGTTACATTGAGGGCATTTAACGATGGTGATTTTGTTCGACATAGTGATTCTTAATTTGAAGGTGTAATAATAGTGAGTTTAGGCTCGAGTGAGGACTCAAGCCAAACAATAAAGGAAATGAATTAGCTGCAGATAGCCAACTCAAATTCAATATCTTGAGTACAGGCTTGCCCAGTTTCAAAGCTCATAAATTTAATAGCGAAACGGTTTTTATGTCCCGAGATCATCGGGTAGGCACCGTACTGCATTGGAATTGAAAGGCGAAGGATATTCGCTTCATCAGCATCGCTTTGGAAGAAACCTGTACGAGCGATCTGATCCTTAAAGTGACCAGTCTCTCTGGTGAGCTTCAACCATAGTGTTAGTGCTTCATACAGAGGCTGTAGGCTATCCATCCATGTCTCAGCATCTCTAACTCTCTTATCAAGAGGAAGATGAAGCCAATAATGTAGAGCCGGTAAATCAAAGCAACATGAGCCACCTGGCAAGTTAAAGCGTTGACGAATGGCGCTAAGGAAGCGGTCCTCTTTTAATGATTGCCCAAAACGTTCCGCCTGCATCAGTTCACGATAGATATGACTAATATCATTGAGCAATGATGTCAGCATCTCTTGATCGACACCTTCAACATCTAACCAACTTTTATAGGTTACACGCTGTTTCTCAATATCTTTTGCGAGTTCGCTCTTAAGTTGTATCTGTTCGAATATTTCAATCAGATCAAAGATAGAACGGAAAAAGAGTTGATACTGTTGAGCATCGGAAAATGCAGAAGACAAGTGTAACTGCCTCAAGAGTGATTCAACTCTTAAGTAGATGCGTGTTTTCTCATTTAGAGGATGTTCAAATTTATGGGTGATCATCGAGCAAACCTTCATTCAACATTGTTCTATTCTGACCCATCTACTGCACTGATTGCCAGATACTTTTGATGTAAATCTGTGATTTGAGGCAAAAGTTCTTGGTTTTTAGTATGGTTTTTAATCACGTCATCTGCAACTGCTAAGCGCTGTTCTCTTGATGCCTGTGATTTTAAAATTGATTTAACTTGTTCCCTAGAAACATTATCGCGACTCATCGTACGTTCTATTTGCACTTCTACCGGCACATCAACGATTAATACGCGATCGGTCATGCCTTGCATTTGGTTTTCAACCAATAGCGGTGCGACTAATAAAGCATAAGGGGATGTGATTTTAGACAGGTCACTGTCAATTTTGTCGCGGATCATAGGGTGAAGCAGTTCATTGAGCCATTGTTTCTCTGTGGGATCAGAAAAGATCACTTCGCGCAATTTAGCTCGGTTCAGCGCCCCATCTTCCAGCAATACCTCTTCACCAAAATGGGTCGCAATCTGTTTTAGACCTTCACTGCCCAACGCCACCACTTCGCGTGCCACGATATCAGCATCGACAATATCAACATTGAAATGCTCATTGAACAGGTTAGCTACTGTGGTTTTACCACTGGCGATCCCACCGCTTAATCCGATAATGATTGCCATGGTTAAATTCCTAATACAGAAGTTAAATACCAACCCATGATGTCGTTACCCCACATTAAACTTACCCAACCCGCAATCGCTAGGTAAGGTCCAAATGGGAACGCTTTATCTATGCCTTGCTGTTTCAAGCGAAGTTGAATCAAACCAAATATTAGGCCGACAAGCGAAGATAAAAGAATGATCATCGGCAGATGTTGCCAACCCAGCCATGCACCTAATGCTGCTAGGAGTTTGAAGTCTCCATATCCCATGCCTTCTTTGCCTGTTAGTAGCTTGAACAACCAATAAACAGACCACAAAGCTAGATAGCCAGCCATTGCGCCAACTACGGAATCTTGAAGCGAGACAGGGCTGATGTTAAACAGTGCTAAAGCGATACCAGACCAAACCAAAGGTAAGGTGATTTGATCAGGTAACAGCATGGTATCTAGGTCGATAAAGGTTGCGGCAATCAATGCAAAGGTGAAAAAAATCAAAGCAATGGCGTAGTAACTGAAACCAAAGTGGCTAGCCACTACGGTGCATAGTATTGCAGTCAGCAGTTCGACCAATGGATAGCGAGCACTGATTGGGTTAGCACAGCTATGACACTTCCCTTTTAAGAACAACCAGCTTAATACTGGAACATTGTCGACGATTCTTAATTGGGTTTTACATTTAGGGCAAGCCGAACGAGGGATACTGAGATTGAACTTCCCCTCTGGCGCTGGAATTTTATATTGAGAGAAATACTCCGAGCACTCTTGTTGCCACTCTCGTTCCATCATAATCGGTAAACGGTGTATGACTACGTTGAGGAAACTGCCAATAAGAAGGCTAAAAATGAAAGCTAATACGGGGAATAGCCAAGGATAGTAGTGAAATACTTCCATAGTGTCCTTTACCACTTAATCAATACAAGCAGTGGTTCTCTGCTTGAGGGGTGTTTGGTTGCTTTTAGCTATCCTAACACACTCATAAGATTAAAGATCGGTAAGTACATCGCGACAACAAGCCCACCAATAGCGGTGCCTAAAAATACGATGATCAGTGGCTCTAGAATCTTACCTAAATTATCGACGGTGTTGTCGACTTCAAATTCATAAATAGATGCGATTTTATTGAGCATGTCATCAAGGTTACCGGACTCTTCTCCTATCATGACCATCTGCAAAACCATCTCAGGAAAGGCATCGGTATTGCGCATCGCGATATACATCGGCATGCCAGCGGCAGTTTCACGATGAACCTCGATGATGGCCGATTCATAATGCAAGTTACCTGCTGTTTTGGCTGTGGTCTTCAGGCTGGTTAAAATAGGAATCCCTGAACTAAAACTGGTTGATAAGGTTCGGCTGAATTTGGCGATTGAGGCTTTGGCCAATACTCCGCCAAGAATAGGGAATCGCAAACCTAGACGGCTGAATGATAAACGAATGGAATAAGACCGTTGACGCAGTTGGTAGGTAAATAATGTGACTAACCCTATGCCAACGGCAGCATAGAGACTGTAAGCCTGTACCCAATGCGAAAGGGAGAGTACTTGTTGAGTAAACCAAGGGAGGTCTGCCCCGAAGCCTGAAAACATCGATTCAAATTCAGGAATGACCATGGTGAGCATTAAGTAAGAGACAGTCAAAGCGACAGCGACCACCATTGTGGGGTAAATCAGTGCTTTTATGACCTTAGATTTTAGCTGCTCACTCTTTTCTCTATAGGTTGCTAAGCGCTCAAAGACTTGCGCTAGGTTTCCGGAAAGCTCGCCAGTAGCGACCAAGTCGGTGTACAGGTCGTCAAAGTGAGAGCTTGCCGTCCGCATCGCTTTTGATATAGGGGTTCCCGCTTCGACACCTCGACAGATGTGCAATAGAATTGATTTCATTTCAGCTTTACGGTGATTGTCTGACACTAGCTTAATGGCCTGAACGATAGGCACGCCAGTGGCAAGCATGGTCGCAAGTTGTCGAGTCAAAATGGTGATGTCTTTGGCTTTGACTCGGTGTGTTAAACGAGTGACTGCTGAGATGCTTTTCTTTTTGATTTTCTTAATCTGAATATGCTGATCTTTGAGCTTTTCTCGTACTTCTAATTCAGCGAGTGCCAAGGTTTGCCCTGACACCTTTTTGCCTGAGCTGTTTATGCCTTTCCAGTGGTAGTTTTTTAATTGTGACTGCAGTTTAGTGCTCATGAGTGCTCCGATGGATTATAGATACAGAACACGTTGCAGTTCCTGATAGCTGGTCGTGCCTTCAAGCAACTTATCGATACCGGATTCTTGCAGTGTTCTCATTCCTTCTCTACGCGCGAGATCTTCAATCTCTAACGCGTTAGGTTTATTGATCAGACTATTTTTTAGTTTGTCGGTAAACGGCATCACTTCGTAGATACCCACTCGACCGGAATAGCCCTGATTACACTCATTGCACCCTTGTGGGGTGGCTTTGTAGAGTGTTTGATTGTTAGGAATAGAGTGACGTAGAAATATGTCCGGCGAGTTGTCAGCTGCTTTACAGTGGTTGCACAGCCGCCTTGCCAGTCGCTGCGCGATAATCAGGCTCAATGACGAAGCGAGGTTAAATGGTTCTATCCCCATATGGGCGAGCCGAGTCACGGTTTCCGAAGCTGAGTTAGTATGGAGTGTCGAGAGGACTAAGTGACCCGTTTGCGACGCTTTGATCGCGATCTCTGCGGTTTCTAAATCACGGATCTCACCGACCATCACTACATCAGGATCTTGTCGCAAGAACGATCGTAGTGCTTCGGCAAACCCAAAACCGATCTTTGGCGTCACCTGTACCTGATTGATACCACACAGGTTGATCTCCACCGGGTCTTCAGCTGTTGAGATATTACGCTCAGAGGTGTTAAGCATGCGAAGCCCTGTGTAAAGAGAGACCGTTTTGCCACTGCCCGTGGGCCCAGTCATTAAGATCATCCCTTGGGGGCGTTTTAGGGCATTGAGATAGAGCGCTTTTTGATCCTCGCTGTAACCTAATTTATCGATATCTAAATTGGCTGCGCTGCTGTCTAGAAGACGCAGTACGATCTTTTCTCCCCATAATGTCGGTAGAGTCGACACACGCATATCGATCGCCAGCTCGTCGTTCAAACGCAGCTTAATACGGCCGTCTTGAGGTAAGCGACGTTCAGCGATATCAAGTTTGGCGAGAATCTTTAAACGAGCGGATAACCGACGGCTTAAATGAGACGCGGGCTGTTGGACCTCAACAAGAATGCCATCGCAACGCAGACGCACTCGGTAGTTTTCTTCATAAGGTTCGAAGTGGATGTCTGATGCGCCTTTACGTACCGCATCAACGAGTATCTGATTGATAAATCGACTGACAGGGGAGTCGTCTTGACTGAGATCTTCAATGGAAGCTATTTCATCGTCAGACACTTCAACAAGATTGGCGAGCTCATCTTGGGTGATCTCTTTGCGCTTGGAGTCTTGCCCGGAAATAGAGCGACCATACAGCTTTCGTATGGCGCCTTCTAATTCTGAATAGTTAGCGACAACGAGTTCTATCTGCAATCCAGTCGCGAATCTAAAATCGTCTTCAGCTTGCAAGTCGGTTGGATCGGCAGAGGCGAGCGTAAGAGTAGAACTAGAAACTGAAATCGGGATTGCTCGATATTTGGTGATCAACTCACGAAGCCCCAATTGCTCACACAAGATTTCATATTCAGTCTTGGCCAACTGCACTAACGGCAGACCGAAAATGGTTTTGATATTGTTTGCTAAGGAATCGCCGGTGAGGAAATCAAGAACGAGCAAAGCTTCAGGCGTAGAAACACCTGTAGCTTGCACATGTTCCGCAACGGCTTGTTCTTGAGTCAGGCTAAGTAAGTTAGCCTGACGGAGAATTCTTGGGAGGTTGTTAGACACGTTAAGGCGTTGCCAGTTTACAGCCTTTCAGGGTATCTGAAAGTAATGTAGCAGGGATGTCATGCGTGCATTTCCAACCTGAATTACTTCTCGTGTAAGTTATTTTTTTTCCTGAAAGTGATGCTGAAGATAAAAAAGTGAAATCAGCAGTTCCATTTGTGGCTGTAGTTCCATCTTTTGTAAATTTAAGAGTTCCCATAGCACTCATGTCTGTAGCTGCACCAAAATCGCTTGCTTGAGCGTCTTCTGGGAATGCCCCTTTTTCTTGTATATACATATCTATATTAGTTAATAGTGTTTTAGGTATGCTGACTCCAGCATTTGCTTCGGTTTTGATTACATAGCTCTTATAAGCAGGAACTGCGATTGCACTTAATATGCCGATAATGCCGACCACTATCATCAATTCAATCAGCGTAAAGCCTTTCTGGTTTTTTCTTTTGTTTTTCATAGTTCTATTCCATTCGTTAGTTTGTTTCAGTGCAAGCACCGGTTGATGGAAAGAATAGAAGTTGAGATTTAGAAGTGGAATGGTGTTCAGGTGTGGGCGCGAGTGGTTTTGTATTTATTGGTGTGTTGTTTCATATGGAGCGCAAAATTATGCGATCAGCTTAGTTAACTGATTGATATACTGATAATAAAAGCAATAAAAAGGCATGGCTGATTGCCATGCCTAGAAGTTAAGTGATTGATAGAACTATGAGATTAAGCTTTGAATCGCATTGAAAGGTCCATTGCTTTTAGATGCTTAGTCAGTGCACCCACTGAGATGTAATCGACACCCGTTTCAGCGAACTCTGCAATCGTATCTAAAGTCACGTTACCTGAGTTTTCTAGTGCTGCACGACCTGCGTTAATTTTAACGGCTTCACGCATCATGTCAGTGGTGAAGTTATCTAGCATGATGATGTCTGCACCCGCGCTGATCGCTTGCTCTAGCTCTGCTAGGCTTTCTGTTTCCACTTCCACTGGCTTACCCGGGTTCAGCTCTTTTGCTGTCGAGATCGCTTTCTCAATGCCACCACATGCGATGATATGGTTTTCTTTGATTAGGTACGCATCGAAAACGCCAATACGGTGGTTGAAGCCACCACCACAAGCAACAGCGTATTTTAGTGCGCTACGTAGGCCAGGAATCGTTTTTCGAGTGTCTAATAGGCGGCATTCTGTGTGTTTGATTTTGTCAGCGTAGATTGCTGTCGCCGTCGCACAACCCGATAGTGTTTGAATGAAGTTCATTGCGTTACGCTCACCGGTTAAAAGTGCGCGAGCAGGGCCTGCTAGCGTGCAAAGTGTTTGGTTTGGTTCAACCTTGTCACCGTCTTCTACGTTCCACTCGATAGTGACTTCACCGCCCAATTGCTTAAACACTTCATCAGCCCAAGCTTTACCACAGAACACACCGTGCTCACGGGTAATGATGGTTGCGCTGTTGATTGCGTCTGCAGGGATTAGACTTGCCGTAATATCAGCCGCTGGATCTAACGTTCCACCTAGATCTTCTTTGATGGTCTCAGCGACTGCGCGAGTGATCTCTAGCGGCAGTTGCTCTTTTAAGTAATCAAGGCGTTGGTGGCTGTTATGTGTGTTTTTCATCGCAAATCTAATCTTGAAAGGGAGTGAGAATGGAATGATACTCTTGCTTAACTTCAAATTAAAGAGGCTAGCGCGACTGCTCTATGGGCAAAGTCACAATCTTATTGCGCTAGTAGAAAAGAAAGCGAGACTAAGATGACGATGAGCTCCAACGGATGGTACGACAATGCTCGGCATGTTCCTTCTCCGTATTTTGATGCTAGACCCAGCACCGACGATATCTCTCTGCTGGTGGTTCATAACATTAGTTTACCACCAGGCCAATTTGGCGGCCCTTACATTGAACAGTTTTTCACGGGCAAACTTGATCCGGCGGATCATCCATTTTTTAAAGTGATTCACCAAATGGGCGTTTCGGCACACTGCTTGATTCGCCGTGATGGTGAGGTGGTACAGTTTGTGTCATTTCTTGACCGAGCTTGGCACGCAGGCCAGTCGAGCTTTGCGGGGCGTAAAAGGTGTAATGATTACTCGATTGGTATTGAACTAGAAGGAAGCGACTTTATCGCTTATACAGAGCTGCAGTACCAAGCGCTTACTCGATTAACAGAAACGATCGTATCGACTTTCCCTCAAATAACCAGCGAACGTATCACTGGTCATCAATATATAGCCCCGCTACGAAAAACTGACCCTGGTTTGGTTTTCGACTGGCAGAAGTTTAAAGGCGAGCTCAAGGTTTAAGCCTCATTATCGAAGATGCTCTTATTGTTGCTGGTGGTTGAATAGTCAACGCCTAGCATAATGACTTGTGAATTTTTGTTGTTGCGATGTAAATAAAGTGGTTAGGGGGAGGGCGTCAATAAATCGAGAGTGTGACGAGCTTATCAAACGATCTAATATTAAAACTTATGAACAGGATTTCTACCTCTAATGTGCGCTTGGTTTGATTTTTAATCAAGTGGCACTCATCTTTCTGAAACAATCCATTTTTATCCTGAAACTTTCTAGCACGGATACTCCCCAAAAGTATTACCCCTGTAAATGGTAAGACCAAATTGGTTGCTGTTTTAAATTCCATTTGTTAAATCATGGTTAATTCGTGCTGTGTTCTATGATTCAGGTCAATTTTAGTCTGGACAGTGGCGTTTTAATTATGTTAATTTCTGCCCAACTTAAAATTGGTAATACCAATTGTCAGCGAAGAAAAAGAAGAACAACAAACTATGGCTTATCAAAGGATTCGTCAGCCAAAACTCTCGGACGTTATCGAACAAGAGTTAGAAAGGTTGATAGTGGAAGGAACACTGGCTCCAGGGCAGCAGCTGCCGCCTGAGCGTGAACTGGCGAAACAGTTCGATGTGTCTCGTCCTTCAATCCGAGAAGCGATACAACGTTTAGAAGCAAAACGCTTGCTTACTCGCCGTCAAGGTGGAGGTACGTTTGTTAGCGAAAATATCTGGAAAAGCTTTTCAGATCCTTTGCTTAATTTGTTGTCCTCCCATTCTGAAACCCAACTAGACTTGTTGGAATCGCGTCATGCGATGGAAGGGATTTCGGCTTACTTCGCGGCATTACGTGGTACTGATGAAGACTTTGCTCGAATTCAAGCATGCCAAGAAAAAATTCGCGGTGCGCAAGATAAGGGTGATATTGAAGCCGAGTCTGCAGCTGTGATGGCTTTTCTTATTGCTTTAACAGAGGCAGCGCACAATGTGGTGTTATTGCACATTGTTCGTAGTTTGGCTCCGTTACTCGAACAAAACGTCTTAGAAAATTTAAAACTGTTGCATCGTCGTAAAGACGTTGTGGAGAAAGTGAGTATACATCGAGCTAATATTGTAGATGCGATCGTTTCAGGACAGCCAGAACAGGCGCGTGAAATGTCACACTCTCATTTAGCTTACATCGAAGAAACATTGATGGATTTGACCAAAGAAGAGTCGCGCCGCGAACGTTCTTTACGTCGAATCCAACAGGGTAAATAGTCGTAATACTTCGGCTTTTTACGTGTTTAGTAGAATCCAACTAACAAAAAGGATAGATCGCCATGTCTGACATGAAGCATGACGTTGATGCTCTGGAAACTCAAGATTGGTTAGAAGCTCTTGAGTCAGTAGTACGTGAAGAAGGTGTAGAACGTGCACAGTTTTTACTAGAACAAGTTCTAGATAAAGCGCGTTTAGATGGTGTTGATATGGCTACAGGCATCAACACGAACTACATCAACACAATTCCAGCAGCACAAGAGCCAGCTTACCCTGGTGACGTAACTCTTGAGCGTCGTATTCGTTCGATTATTCGCTGGAACGCAATCATGATTGTATTGCGTGCTTCTAAGAAAGACCTAGACCTTGGTGGTCACATGGCTTCTTACCAGTCAGCTGCTGCGTTCTACGAAGTATGTTTTAATCACTTCTTCCGTGCTCCAAACGAGACCGACGGTGGCGATCTAGTTTACTACCAAGGTCACATCTCTCCTGGTATCTACTCTCGTGCATTCGTTGAAGGTCGTCTAACTGAAGAACAGCTAGATAACTTCCGTCAAGAAGTTGATGGTAAAGGTATCCCTTCATACCCGCACCCGAAACTAATGCCTGAATTCTGGCAGTTCCCAACAGTATCTATGGGTCTAGGCCCTATCTCTGCTATCTACCAAGCGCGCTTCCTTAAGTACCTTGAAGGTCGTGGCATGAAAGATACTTCAGGTCAGCGTGTATACGCGTTCCTAGGTGACGGTGAGATGGATGAGCCAGAATCACGTGGTGCTATCTCTTTCGCTGCGCGTGAGAAGCTAGACAACCTATGTTTCCTAATCAACTGTAACCTACAGCGTCTAGACGGCCCTGTAATGGGTAACGGTAGCATCATCCAAGAACTTGAAGGCCTATTTAAAGGCGCGGGTTGGAACGTTGTTAAAGTTATCTGGGGTAGCAACTGGGATTCTCTACTAGCTAAAGACACGACTGGTAAGCTTCTTCAACTAATGAATGAAACTATCGATGGTGACTACCAAACATTCAAATCTAAAGATGGCGCATACGTACGTGAGCACTTCTTTGGTAAGTACCCAGAAACAGCTGCACTAGTTGCAGACATGACTGACGACCAAATCTTCGAACTGAAACGTGGTGGTCACGATTCTTCTAAACTGTTCGCTGCATTCAACAATGCAAAAGAGACAGGTGGCAAACCAACAGTAATCCTAGCTAAGACAGTTAAAGGTTACGGTATGGGTGAAGCTGCAGAAGGTAAGAACATCGCTCACGGTGTTAAGAAGATGGACATGACTCACGTACAATACCTACGTGACCGTCTAGGCCTACAAGACATCCTTTCTGATGAGAAAGTATCTGAGCTTCCTTACCTAACACTGGAAGAAGGTTCAGCTGAGTACGAATACCTACATGCTCGTCGTAAAGCACTACAAGGTTACACTCCTCAGCGTCTGCCAAAATTCACTCAAGAGTTCAAAGTTCCTGAGCTAGACGCATTCGCACCTCTACTGGGTGAACAGAAGCGTGATATCTCTACAACGATGGCTTATGTACGTACGCTTAACATCCTTCTTAAAGATAAGAACATTGGTAAGAACATCGTTCCTATCATCTGTGATGAAGCTCGTACATTCGGTATGGAAGGTCTATTCCGTCAGGTTGGTATTTACAACCCACACGGTCAAGACTACACGCCTGAAGATAAAGGCATCGTTTCTTACTACAAAGAAGCGACTTCTGGTCAAGTTCTTCAAGAAGGTATCAACGAACTAGGTTCTATGGCTTCATGGGTTGCAGCTGCAACTTCATACAGCACAAACGATCTACCGATGATTCCGTTCTACATCTACTACTCAATGTTCGGTTTCCAACGTATTGGTGACATGGCTTGGTTAGCAGGCGACCAACAAGCTCGTGGTTTCCTACTTGGTGCAACTGCAGGCCGTACAACGCTAAACGGCGAAGGTCTACAGCACGAAGATGGCCACTCGCACATCATGGCGAACACTGTACCTAACTGTATCTCTTACGACCCAACGTTTGCTTACGAGCTAGCGGTAATCATGCAAGACGGTATCCGTCGCATGTACGGTGAGAACCAAGAGAATGTTTACTACTACCTAACAGTAATGAACGAAAACTACGCAATGCCAGCAATGCCAGAAGGCGCTGAAGAAGGCATCCGTAAGGGTATTTACAAGCTTGAGTCTTACGCAGGTTCTAAGTCTAAGGTTCAATTAATGAGCTCTGGTACTATCATGAACGAAGCGCGTAAAGCCGCTAAGATCCTGAGCGAAGAGTACGGCGTAGCATCTGATGTATTCTCTGTAACGTCGTTCAACGAACTGACTCGTGACGGCCAAGCGGTAGAGCGTGACAACATGCTTCACCCAGAAGCTGAAGAGAAAGTACCGTACATCACAACTGTTCTTGGTAACGAACCTGCAATCGCAGTGACTGATTACATGAAGAACTACGCTGAGCAAGTACGTGCGTACATGCCAACTGAGTCTTACAAAGTACTTGGTACAGATGGTTTCGGCCGTTCTGACAGCCGTGCAAACCTACGTCGTCACTTCGAAGTTAACGCTGGCTACATCGTAGTTGCAGCTCTAACTGAACTGGCTAAACGTGGTGATATCGAGAAGTCTGTTGTTGCTGAAGCAATTGCTAAGTTCGATATCGACACTGAAAAAACTAACCCGCAATACGCATAAGACTGGCATTAAGGTAGGTAAATACAATGACAATCGAAATTAATGTACCAGACATCGGTGCTGACGAGGTTGAAGTAACTGAGATTCTTGTAAACGTTGGCGACAAGGTTGAAGAAGAGCAGTCACTGATCACTGTTGAAGGCGACAAAGCTTCAATGGAAGTTCCGGCGTCTCAAGCGGGTATCGTTAAAGAAATCAAGATTTCAGAAGGTGATTCTGTTTCTACTGGTTCTCTTATCATGATCTTCGAAGCGGAAGGTGCTGCAGCAGCACCGGCTGCTCCAGCAGTTGAAGCGGCGGCACCAGTTGCAGCTGCTCTTGCAGCAGCTGAGCTTAAAGAAGTTCACGTTCCTGATATCGGCGGTGATGAAGTTGAAGTAACTGAAATCATGGTAGCTATCGGCGACGCAGTAGAAGAAGAGCGATCTCTTCTTACTGTTGAAGGTGACAAGGCTTCAATGGAAGTACCTGCACCATTCGCTGGTATCGTTAAAGAAATCAAGATCGCTTCTGGTGATTCAGTATCTACTGGTTCTCTAGTGATGGTATTTGAAGTGGCAGGTTCTGACGCTCCAGTTGCAGCAGCTCCTGCTCCAGCGGCGGCACCAGTTGCAGCGGCTCCAGCAGCATCTGCTGAGAAAGAAGTGAACGTTCCTGATATCGGTGGCGACGAAGTAGAAGTTACTGAAATCATGGTAGCGGTTGGCGATACAGTAGAAGAAGAGCAATCTCTAATTACTGTTGAAGGCGACAAAGCTTCAATGGAAGTGCCTGCACCATTCGCTGGTACAGTAAAAGAGATCAAGATTGCAGCTGGCGACAAAGTGTCAACAGGCTCTTCAATCATGACTTTCGTTGTGGCCGGCACTCCGGTTGAAGGCGCAGCTCCAGTAGCGGCTCCAGCTCCAGCACAAGCAGCAGCTCCGGCAGCAGCACCTGCACCTAAAGCTGAAGCAGTAGCTCCAGCAGCTGGCGACTTCCAAGAGAACGGCGAGTACGCTCACGCATCTCCAGTTGTTCGTCGTCTAGCTCGTGAATTCGGTGTGAACCTAGCGAAAGTTAAAGGTACTGGTCGTAAGAGTCGTGTACTTAAAGAAGACGTTCAGTCTTACGTTAAAGATGCACTTAAGCGTCTTGAGTCTGGTGCAGCAGCATCTGGCAAAGGCGGCGATGGTTCTGCTCTTGGTCTACTACCATGGCCAAAAGTTGACTTCAGCAAGTTCGGCGAAACGGAAGTTCAGAAGCTTTCTAAGATTAAGAAGATCTCTGGCGCTAACCTGCACCGTAACTGGGTAATGATCCCTCACGTTACACAGTGGGACAACGCAGATATCACTGAGCTAGAAGCATTCCGTAAAGAACAGAACGCAATCGAAGCGAAGAAAGACACTGGCATGAAGATCACTCCACTTGTGTTCATCATGAAAGCTGTTGCTAAAGCGTTAGAAGCATTCCCAGCATTTAACTCTTCTCTTTCTGAAGATGGCGAAAGCATCATTCTTAAGAAGTACGTAAACGTGGGTATCGCTGTTGATACACCAAACGGCCTAGTTGTTCCTGTCTTCAAAGACGTGAACAAGAAAGGCATTTACGAGCTATCTGAAGAGCTAATGGCTGTTTCTAAGAAAGCACGCTCTGGTAAGCTAACAGCGGCAGACATGCAAGGCGGTTGTTTCACAATCTCTAGTCTTGGTGGTATTGGCGGTACTGCATTTACACCAATCGTAAATGCTCCAGAAGTAGGTATCCTAGGTGTATCTAAGTCTGAGATTAAGCCAGTTTGGAATGGCAAAGAGTTCCAACCACGTCTACAGCTTCCACTGTCTCTATCATACGATCACCGTGTGGTCGATGGTGCTGAAGGTGCACGCTTCATTACTTTCCTAAACAGCGCACTATCTGACATTCGTCGTCTAGTACTGTAATTGAGAAAGTAATTATTAAGGTGACTTTCGGGTCACCTTAATTCTTTATATAAAGACTATTTTTAGAGAACAGTTTCCGGCATTTCTCATAAACTGCGGGGGAATTGTTGTCTAGCTCACAGGCTAACTTAAAGCTACTTTCACACTGTTAACATCTCTGTAAAATGTTTCCTGTTTGAAAGCCCAATAATTTTAAGAACATCTACTCAGCCTGTTAGGGATAATGACTACAAGAGGTCACAATGAGCAAAGAAATTAAAGCCCAAGTTGTTGTACTTGGTTCAGGTCCTGCTGGCTACTCAGCGGCATTCCGTTGTGCGGATTTAGGTCTAGAAACAGTACTAGTTGAACGTTACAGCACTCTTGGTGGTGTATGTCTAAACGTTGGTTGTATTCCATCAAAAGCACTTCTTCACGTATCTAAAGTAATTGAAGAAGCAAAAGCGATGGCAGAGCACGGCGTTGTATTCGGCGAGCCACAAACGGACATCAACAAAGTTCGTATCTGGAAAGACAAAGTAGTTGATCAACTGACTGGCGGTCTTGGCGGTATGGCTAAGATGCGTAATGTTACTGTTGTTAACGGTTTCGGTAAGTTTACTGGTCCTAACAGCATCGAAGTTGTTGGCGAAGAAACGACAACAATTAACTTTGATAATGCAATCATTGCAGCGGGTTCTCGCCCAATCAAACTTCCGTTCATCCCACATGAAGACCCACGCATTTGGGATTCTACGGATGCACTAGAACTAAACGAAGTACCAGAAAAACTGCTTATCATGGGCGGCGGTATCATCGGTCTTGAGATGGGTACGGTTTACCACTCTCTAGGTTCTAAAGTTGAAGTTGTTGAGATGTTCGATCAAGTTATCCCAGCTGCGGATAAAGACATCGTTAAAGTCTTCACTAAACGCATCAAGAACAAGTTCAAGCTAATGCTTGAAACTAAAGTTACTGCTGTTGAAGCGAAAGAAGATGGTATCTACGTTTCAATGGAAGGCAAAAAAGCACCAGCTGAAGCTGAGCGCTACGATGCTGTTCTTGTTGCTATCGGTCGTGTTCCAAACGGTGCACTTATCGACGCTGAAAAAGCGGGTATCGAAGTTGATGAGCGTGGTTTCATCAATGTTGATAAGCAAATGCGTACTAACGTTCCTCACATCCACGCGATCGGTGACGTTGTTGGTCAACCAATGCTTGCTCACAAAGGTGTGCATGAAGGTCACGTAGCTGCTGAAGTTATCTCTGGTAAGAAGCACTACTTCGATCCTAAAGTAATCCCATCAATTGCGTACACTGAGCCAGAAGTAGCTTGGGTAGGTAAGACTGAGAAAGAAGCGAAAGCGGAAGGCCTGAACTACGAAGTTGCTACTTTCCCTTGGGCTGCTTCTGGTCGTGCAATCGCTTCAGACTGTGCTGACGGTATGACTAAGATGATCTTCGATAAAGAGACTCATCGCGTAATCGGTGGTGCTGTTGTTGGTACTAACGGTGGTGAACTTCTTGGCGAAATCGGCCTAGCAATCGAAATGGGTTGTGATGCAGAAGATATCGCACTGACTATCCACGCTCACCCAACTCTACACGAGTCTGTTGGTCTTGCTGCGGAAGTATTCGAAGGTTCAATCACTGACCTTCCAAATAAGAAAGCAGTGAAAAAGAAGAAGTAATTCTTTTTTAGCCACTCGCTAATGTTTTTAAAAGCCGCTGATTCGTCAGCGGCTTTTTTATGTCTGAAGAAAAGATGGTCGTCATGCTTGTAAGAGATCCCCAACTCGCTCGTCCCTCGCTCTTGAGGATGACGAAGTGAAGCGCAGTGGTTCTTTATATCCGTCATTCTCTAGAGTGACGAAGGAAGGAATAGGGAATCTGAGTAGGTGAGAGGAAATAAAAAAGGGTTAGCGTAAAAGCCAACCCTTTAGTTTTGTTCGAAGATCGAATCTACTTATAAATGCACAGCATGTTCAAGTAGCTATCCGTCAAGGTCGAAAGTTCTTCTTGCGTATCTACACGTTTCGCTTGGATGAATAGCGAGTAGCAAATGCCGTGGAATAGATTTGCTAGATGTTTAGGATCGTGATCGTCACAGACTTCGCCGCGTTCAATCGCCTTGCTAAACATGTTTTGTACTAACATCTGGTTAGTGCGGTTAGTGGTTACAAACAGAGGCCATACTTCATCGCGAGTTGATGCACTCCATTCGAACCATACATTTAACCAATTGCTATCTTGAGCCACTAACGTCACCATTTCAGTCGCAATATTATGTAGATTTTCTTTTGCGTGAATATCTAGGTCAATGTTGTCTGAAAGGAAGTTCGAGAATTGATGAACAACGTGGTTAAGTACTTCATCAACCAGATCTTCACGGGTAGGGAAGTAGTTAAATACTGTTGCTACTGACACCTGAGCGATGTCGGCAATATCAGCGTGTCCACCGCGGCCAATGCCACGGCGAGAGAATACTTCAAGTGCGATTTCCATCAATTGAAGTTTTCTTTTTAAGGGTGAAAGCCTAGTTCTAGGTCTCTTCGTTATTGAGTCCATTTTGTTTTTCCTTGCCAACGAATTTTTATATTAATGATTTTATTATTATTTAAGCCAAGATGAGTGTAATGGTGCATATGTGAATGGTCAATCCCTTGTGCTTGTTTTATAGACAGTTACATCAAACTTGATACATAAAGCGTGATCAGTGTTGATGTGAAAGGATGCGAGTATTGGATAACGCACCAATGCACATTTCATTGAGAATCTAACAGTAAATTCGAACCATAAGGTGGTGTGGGTATTTGAGCAGTGCTAGACTTACGCACAAAATTGAGCGACACAACTGACGTAAGTGTCAACATTCGTCGTAATCACCAAATAAAATGAGAGCAGTATGAAGCATACAGTTGAAGTCATGATCTCTGAGCAAGAAGTTCAGGATCGAGTGAACGAACTAGGCAAGCAGATCACGGAGCACTACCAAGGTAGCGAAGATCTAGTTTTAGTTGGCTTATTGCGCGGATCTTTTGTCTTTATGGCGGATCTTGCTCGTGCTATCGATTTAACTCACCAAGTGGATTTCATGACTGCGTCTAGCTACGGCAACGGCATGGAAAGCTCACGTGATGTTCGTATTTTGAAAGACCTTGATGATGACATCCAAGGTAAAGATGTTCTACTTGTAGAAGACATTATCGATACTGGTAACACGCTGACTAAAGTAAAAGAAATTCTGAGCCTGCGTGGTCCTAAATCTATCGAAATTTGTACGTTATTAGACAAGCCTTCTCGTCGTGAAGTCATTGTAGACACAAAGTGGATTGGTTTTGAAATCCCAGATGAATTCGTTGTTGGTGTGGGTATCGACTACGCACAAAAATATCGTCACCTACCGTACATCGGTAAAGTTGTACCTCAAGAGTAATAACGACTCTGTTGAACATGACCCGTCCTGATATGGGTTGACACTTGATTGACTAAAACGCTCGATGTACTTC
>NZ_JBFSUD010000048.1:0-35915 GCF_041467175.1 Vibrio sp. 10N.247.310.24 | reverse complement strand
TGCCTTGTATAAATACCCAGCAACTCGCTGCAAAAATCAGCTCGAAAGGTCAACACGCCCGAATCAAACAAGAAGAGGTTTCTTCAGAGTTGAAGCTATCGAATTTATTGAAAAGTAGGTATTTATAGGAAGAGAAATTAATCTTTAATGATCTATTAATAACAACATAATCACTAGCGATTTGTTGGGTTTTGCAATTTGCAATTTCAGTTTGCAAAACAAACAAGCATTTATGGCGAATACGTGTTCAGATGCGTAGTAAATACGTATGTTTAAAGTTGGCACGTATAGTGCATTAGTAATAGTGACCCTTCTTAAGCCGAGGGTCACCTAGCCAACTGACGTTGTTAGTGAACCCATATTGTTCACACAAAATATATGACCAATCACCCTTTTGTGATTGGTTTTTTTTTGCCTGAATTTTGAGTTCTACTTGTTGGTATTACTTTTTATTAATTGTTATTACTACACTTATTATTAAGTGCAGTTAGCTAAAGCAAAACAAGCAGAGCACGACAATTTACTAATCATGCTCATACCATTCTTGCGCTAACACTCACCACACTTTGAGTAACAGCTTGGTTGGCGCGGGCATTCTCCACCTCGGGAGCAGATAAGCCTAGCCTCTGTCTCAATCCCACGTTCAATCCAATTTATATTTAGAATCTTGGCTATTGTCGTGAGATCTTTCTTGATGTTACGCGGGATTACCACAGAGCCACCATTGTTAACGCATGATGCTTTAAGTTGCTCTGCAATGTCTCTTGAATTACCGCCTTGTGCATCAATTGCAGGGTTAAGGTCTATGCCAGCACACAATACGCGATTGTTACCTGCAGGATCCGTCATATTGATGGATTCACAACAGTAGATTCTTGGTTCATCACCCACATTTAAAATAGATATTTGAGCCGAACTCCCTGCGCGAGGTTCTGACAATCGACGAAACACAGCCCAATGTTGACATGGGTCGGCAACAGTTCTCATATTTCCCCAAGGCAGTGGAATCCCGTTCCCGCGGTACACCGCCTTGAGTTTCCCTGGCCCATAAGCATCAAAGTAGTGCCAGTGAGGGTAGGGCGATACTACCGTCATTCGACGCATAGCAACAGAGGGGGAAACCCCCGCTCTTTTGTGAACGTCGATTTCGTAACCAGTGCGGTCAAGCAACTGTCTAAATGGAACTTTCGGGCAAAGAAGTGCGCCAGCAAAGAAGCTAGATTCAAAGTCTCGCCATGCTTGAAGAATATCTTGAGAATTAAGTTGCGAAGAGCCTGAAACCTGGTTGTCGTCCCATGTGTTGTTGTTGCCGACCGACAACACACTCTTTAAGCCTTCTTTGCTATGCAGAATACAATGGCCAATATAGACCGATAAATCGTATTTCAGACGAGTGGGGTACTCTTTCAGGATTTCATTTAAGAAGATTGTGCTAGGAGGTTCAAAGAACGAAGTGACTAGCTGTTTGGCATTAATTCCGAGTTCATCAACAACGTCTTTCGGTGTGCGTGTTACCCAACGGATGTTAATTCCTAGGCTTCTAGCGATGTCTATAAGGTCTTCTACGCTGAGGTTAAGACGTTTCAAGCCAACTTCTTCCGCTGCGCGCTCAAGGTCAGGGAAGTGGTTCTGATTGCTTTCTTGGTGTGCTCGAATTAAGAGGTGTGCAAACTGGCGGCCTGAGATCCCCGTTTGAGATAGCATCTCTGGAATTGCAATTTGCAGGATGTCGTTGGAGAAAAGAAAGCTAGGCTCGAGTGCCATGCCACTTATCCCACCACGATTCCCTTTATCAGGAGCAATGGCTTGTTGTTCAGATTCGTCGTCAAGGAACCAGGTTGGGTTCTTCTGAAAGACCTGCGCGATTACTTCTAGCATATCGATGCTTGGGACGCGCTTTCCACGTTCAATCATGGAAAGGTAAGAAACGGAAGGTGCGTATTCTGGGTTGATTCTAATACAACGCGCAGACAGATCTTCCATCGTTAAATGGTTACGTTTTCTTAGGTTACGTATTTTCGTACCTAGGAAATGAGACTGACGAACTAAACTTTTTGACAAGGCCATATTTGTAAAATTCACATTGTAAAATTTTTGTTGTGAAATTGTAGGCAAAAAAGCGCTAGTCTACAAACTAAGCAATTCACAAAATGACAAATAAGTTAAACGTTAGTTTGGAATAATTGCTCTAGGACACATTTTTGCTATAAAAATCGGTGAATGTTCACCGGGTTGGTCAAGAGGGAAAGACTATGAATATGCTTACATTCGATAAAACAGAAATCCAAAAACAAACAAAACCATTTATCGCTGAAGCTGTCTTTGCCGTGGAGACTATCAGTGCCAAACAGCAAACTGAGAAGCAACTCAAAGCGAAGCAACTGCTAGACAGATTGTTCCCATTAGAGAACGGCTCACATCAAGATGTAACGAGCTACGTAGTTGATTACCGCCATATCATGGCTTATTTCAAAGATGGCCAACACAGCGGTCTAAAGCATCCTAAGCAGTTTGTAGCTTACATGGGTGAGAAGTGTGACCCAGACTCAATCTTGTTCCGAGATAGCAGTGGAAGCCATTTAGAAGTGATGTTTGGTTGTCATAAAGGGACGGGGTGCATTGAATTGGTCGATATCGATGATATTCAGTTAGAGTCGTGCACCACGTTTGGCCAGTCGCCAATGGAAGCGGTACAAACGAATACTGAGCGTCAAGGAATCACTACAGCAATACGTCACTGGATCAGCCTAGTTCAAGGTGATGAGAAGGGTAAACCAAAAGCATGCAGCGAAGACAAAGAGTTCCGAGCTAAGAGCGGTGAGGATTACTGTCTTAACTATTGCTACGCCCTTTAATGTCACAGCTACATCTTTGGTATTTATGAAAGATGTAGAACCAGTGTAGTGTTAAATACTCTGAATGTATTTAGCATTAAACACTGACGACTATGCATAAACGACAAAGCCCCAACCATTAACCTACTGGTTATTGATTGGGGCTTTTTGCTTTCGATGTTAATTACGAGTCTATTTTTGAGCCTGAGCCTGAGCCTGAGCCTGAGCCTGAGCCTTGAGCCTAGTTAGTACGTCGTTTAACTGTAAATTTGTTTAGATGATTGCAGACTACAGCGGCATCACTCTATTTCGACCAAGTGACTTCGCTTCGTAAAGTAGCTTATCAGCGCGTTCGATCAGTGATTGTGCCGATTCACCGGGTTCAAGCTCAGCAACACCAAACGATGCGGTGATGCTACCTACCTGTTGCCCGCTACGACGATCTTTAATCGATAGCTTTTCTAGAGAGCGGCGGTTGGTGTCAGCAAGCTGGCGTGCAATGCGTAATGATTTGTTTGGCACGATTATCGCGAACTCTTCACCACCAAATCGGTAAGCAGAAATACCTTCACGGCACATTTGTTTTAATTTGCGCGCAATGCCTTTAAGAACCATGTCACCAAATAGGTGGCCATAAGTGTCGTTGAAGTTTTTAAAATGATCGATATCGAGAAGAATCAAACACAGAGGTTGTTTCGCTTCACACAGGGTTTCTATATCACGGTCGAAAGAGCGACGGTTATAGAGTGTCGTTGTGCTGTCAAAGAGTGCATCTTTCTGCACTTCTACCAGCTGAGATTTTAGCTTAGTGATTTCTGATGTTGCAGAATTCAACTGAGAATTTAAAAATTGAGTAGAGTGACGAATATGACGAGATTCAGAAACTAACTGACGAACTAAAGACATGACTTCATCGATCGATAAACTTTCATTGTCAACGCGGGCCAAATCCTCGAAGCTTTTATCAATCATCTCAGAAAAAGCAGAGGTATCGGTCAGTGTGTCATTCATCGAATTCGAAACTTCCGAGACCAACAACTCTAAATTAGCGCGGAGGTCATTGATATTCGTTTCAGACTTGCTAGCAACATAATTATTGTAAAGCTGCTCACCAACGGCTGGAGGACAAATGCCATAGTATTCCAAGATACCATCCATGTCTTTAGTCAGCTGTGGGATAGCATTGTCAACATAGGTGTACCAAAGTGCGTAATTTGCAGGTGTAGTAGACACCCGGTTCTTCATCATAAGAGGCACCGCTTTTTTTAGATTTGCGGTGGATTTTTGAAATTCGTCTTTTTTCATGATTTTTACTGCAGATACCAAACTAACTAAGCCACTGCGACCAAGATTAGCGGATTTTACCGATCTTTGCTTTAAAAATTATATAATTAATGGATGAGGATTGGGTAAACAACTCATTTTCATTATGGAAATCGATTGCATATTTATATCGAATAATAAATAGGGTGTTATTTGACCAAAGAGGAGTGGTCCGGTTGGGTGGGGGCGGCTGTTGGTGATGGGGGCTGTAATACCAATCGCGGTCAATAATGGGTTAGCCAAGCTTGTTCAAACACTCTGCCGAAAAATGGGTAATACGGGTGAGTGTGGAAGAGGTAGTAACTCAGTGGAAGTTTATTTCAGGCATAAAAAAGCGCCGATAAAAATCAGCGCTTTAAAATTCTTTTTAGCTAAAAGCTAATTATTGAGCAACAACGTTTGCTGCTTGTAGGCCTTTTTGACCGTTTTCAACTTCGAAAGAAACCTTTTGGCCTTCTTTCAGAGTTTTGAAACCTTCAGAAGCGATAGCACGGAAGTGTACGAATACGTCAGCGCCGCCGTTGTCTTGAGAAATGAAACCGAAACCTTTCTCTTCGTTAAACCATTTTACAGTGCCAGTATTTGTGTTAGACATAATTTGTCCCTTATTCATAAATTTTCTAAATTGTTGATTGCATTACTGCAATGCGCTGATAATTGAATTATTTAATATTGCTAAGAAATAAGGAAAAACTACTTACAAAAACGGGTAACGATTTTACATGTCATTTTTTACTATTCATCTAACTTAAATAACTCCGGCTAACAGAGCGAGTGCATGTTAACACAGTCTTTCGGGTTGTACACTCATTGATTGATAAATCAGCGAGTTTTTTTGTCATGTTGCGCTCGTTAACAAAAACTACCTACAACAGCTGATAGGTTTATAAAGTTACACACCATGACAAAGTAAAAAGGAAGCCTAAGCCTCCTTTTCTTCGTTAGTATAGACGATATTATCGTTTGAAGTTGATATCTTCAGTCTTATCTAAATTAATTTTAGTCTTAGCTGGTTGAGTCTCTGCGATTATTTTTCCGTGGCGAATCGAGTACTGCACCGGAACTTGGCGACGTACCGCATCAAAACCGTTATCTGCAGGAAGAATTAGTAAGCTTCCTGGCTTACCTTCTTCAATGCCGTAGTTGTCTTGGATATGCAGTGTGCGTGCTGAGTTCTTGCTGATCAAATCAAGTGAGGTGTTGATTTGGTCGTAGCCCATCACTTGCGTTACGTGCAGTCCCATGTGCAGAACTTGAAGCATATTCGCTGTACCTAGTGGGTACCATGGGTCAAACACATCATCGTGGCCGAAACACACATTGATATTTGCTGCTAGCATTTCTTTAACACGCGTTACGCCACGACGTTTCGGGTAGTCGTCGAAGCGACCCTGTAAGTGAATATTCACTAACGGGTTAGCCACGAAGTTAATACCAGACATCTTCAATAGACGGAACAAGCGAGATGCGTAAGCACCGTTATAAGACCCCATTGCTGTGGTATGGCTTGCCGTTACCTTCTCACCCATTTCGAATTTGTGCGCAAGGGCTGCCAGCGTTTCAACAAAGCGAGATTGTTCATCGTCAATCTCATCACAGTGAACGTCGATCAGGCAGTCGTACTTGCGTGCAAGCTCGAACACGTAATGCAGAGATTCAACGCCGTATTCACGAGTGAATTCAAAGTGAGGGATAGCACCGATAACGTCAGCACCGATCTTCACGGCTTCTTCAAGCAACTCTTTGCCGTTAGGGTATGAAAGAATGCCTTCTTGAGGGAATGCAACGATTTGGATGTCGACCCACTCTTTCATCTCTTCGCGGACTTCAACCATCGCTCTTAACGCCACTAACGTTGGGTCTGACACATCAACGTGTGTACGCACGTGTTGAACCCCGTTCGCTATCTGCCATTTCAGTGTTTGCTTGGCACGAGACTTTACGTCTTCGATTGATAACAATTCTTTACGCTCAGCCCAACGCTCAATACCTTCAAACAAAGTACCAGAGATGTTCCAGTTAGGTTCTCCAGCCGTTTGCGTAGTATCTAGGTGGATGTGCGGTTCACAGAAAGGAGAAACTGCAATGCCACCTTCAGCATCAAGGATGTCACCTTGATGAGTGATTTGAGCGTCATTATCGAGAATGCGAGAAAATTGACCATTTTCAATCAGAATTTGTTTCAAGCCCTCTTGGTCTTGAAGTTTCGCGTTCTTGATTAATAAGGTTGTCATAGTGTGTCCTTAAGCGGCCTGAGATTTCAGAGCTTTTTTGTTCAATAGAGGATTTAGCACGAGGTAACTGATTGCACCACCAAACACGGCATTCAAAGGAACGATGCCAGGTAGGAAGTGACCAGCGGCTACGCCTGTTGCTACCGCGATAATGCCAGCCCAGTTAACGGTTTGGAACTCTGCATTTGCAAAATCTTTGTAACGTTTACGGTTCGCGAAGAAGTCGGCGATGATTACGCCACCAATGGGTGGAATCGCTAGCGAAAGGAAGGTTAACCAACCAACGAAGTTGTTGTATAACCAAAGCGCGAAAATCGTACCGATAATGCCGTTAATGATAGACATTGTAGTACTTGAGCGACCTGTGATGTTAGATAAACCCAGACCTGACGCATAAAGTGCATTTTCATTGGTTGTCCAGATATTCAAGCCAAGCACGATGATGGCTGGAAGCAGTAGACCTTGCGCGATCATCACATCTGAAATATCAGCCTGACCGGTTGCTGCTGCGCCTGCTGCGCCGAAGATAAACATCAGCGAGTTACCGATGAAGAACGCGACCATTGTAATTAACACGGCGCTTGCTGGCTTTTTACCGAAGCGAACGAAATCGGCAGTCAACGTACCTGCACTTACAAACGAACCTACAACCATTGCTAGTGCCATTGAGAAGTCCATTGGCGTCTCTGGCTTAATCAGCTGCAGTTGCTCTAGTCCACCAACACTGTCTACGGCTGTTAGTACTGAGTAACCACCCAAAATTGCAATCGCGGGCACCGCAATTGCTGAAAGCACCATTAGCGCTTTAATACCGAAGTACACCGTACCTGTCATCAAAAGGCCTGACACAATAATCAAGGTGTTGGTATCAATGCCTGTGGCTTTCTGTACCGGAATTGCGAACATGGCAACGCCTACACCAAACCAGCCGACTTGTGTACCACCAAGTAGAGCAGAAGGAAGCCATGAGCCTTTAGTACCAAAAGAGAAACGAGCAAGGAGATGAGTAGAGAGGCCAGTAGATGAGCCGATGTAGCCAAGAAAAGAAGTGTAAATACCAAGAATTAGGTTACCGATGAGAACGGCGAGGAAGAAATCGTTGAAAGAAAGACCTGTCCCGAGTGAACCACCTGTCCACATACTTGCAGAGAAGAAAGTGAGTCCAAGCATTACCATGGTGAGTGAAGCAACTCCTTTCCTAGCCGATGTTGGAACCGGCCCAAGACTGTAGTTATTATCCGCAGCCATTTTTACCTCCGCAATTGTTCAAAATTAAAATTAACGGTCGCCGTATTGCAGGCAAACGTGCGCATTATCGTGATATAAATAACATAGTCAATGCTAGTTTTGTCAATAAGCCATCTATTAAGGCGGTTATGTTAAAAATAGACATTTAAAACATAAGGTTACTTTTCATATTTATTCTTAAAAAATAATTAGAAAACGTTTTCTATGGCGTAGGTGATGAGCCAGAATTGAACTTCACTATGAATGCTAGCGATTATGACTATGAATGGGTGTCTGTATATTGGATGGGCGATGTTTCTTAAATTGCAGGCAAAAAAATGGCCAATCGCAATACTCGCAATTGGCCTATATATATCGTGAACAAGAAAGGTTCACTAACAACGTCAGTTGGCTAGGTGACCCTCGGCTTAAGAAGGGTCAATATATACATTGCAGTTAGTGTGCCAACTTTTAAAGTAACGTGAAATGGTGGTTTTATAGCAATTTGGTGCGTATTTAAACGGTTCGTTCGCATTTTGGAAGTTTGTAGTTGCGTTTTGCAATTGCATTTTGCGATTTGTGGTGCTTATCACTAAGGAATAAACGATAAAAGTGAATACTGAATACTGCTTAGTTTTTTGATTTTTGCTGCTCTGTCTGCAACTAACGGTAAAATAGATAAAACAAGTATTAGATCGAGTAGAAGAAGTATAACTGGGACTTCATTCTAATGATGATCCCACGTATTACGTCTAGGAACGCCATAAAGCTGATAGGCTTCTCACCGCTTACCCAAGCTAACCCTACAGAGCCGACTGGAATATCGTAACCTTCCGCCTCGTCAATTTTTAAGCGGACAAAGTGGTGTTTATTCTGAAGGTTTCTACCTGTGGTGACACGAACTTGTTCATCAATACCTAATAGGCTAGCTTGTGCTTCACCCGTCGCTTCAACAATGCCTTCTACGGTTGCGGAGAATATCTTGCCTGGGTATACCGCCGTTGCAAACTCAGCAGGTTGGCCCACTTTTACGTTACGAATAGCTTGGTGATTCACTCGCATTAACACGTATTTTTCTTCAGTGTACATTTGGATACGAGGCATCATTGATACTCGCTGTCCTTCACGAAGAATGAAATTAGTTACAAAGCCGTCAGTCGGCGCAGTTACTTTGGTACTGTTCAAATCCCATTGAGCTTGAGCCAATGTTGCTTTTGTCGAATCTACCTCAGTTTGTTTCTTACTGACGTTGGTTTCTGCCTTGTGGATGTTTAACTTCGCGTTCTCAGCATCAACTTCTTTCTTACTCAGTTGAGATTCCAACGTGGTGACGTTATACGTTGCCAAGTCTACCTTTGCCGTTTGTTGGTCGATGTCAGTCTCAGTAATCGTATGTTCTACCACTTTGTTTTGCTTTTGGTAGCGGTCAAGTGTTTTAGATTGCAGAACAAGATCTGTTTTTGCTGATTCTATCTGAGCGACAGAGGCTTTGATATCTTCAAGCGCTGACTGATAGCTTACTTTAGCGATGCTCACTTCTTGGCGAGCGGTATCTAAAGCAACGTTCGCCGATTCAAGTTGCACGCTAGCCTTATCTCTCGCAATAACATATTTGGTGTCATCAATTTCGTAAATGAGCTGACCTTCAATCACGTCTTGGTTCGGTCTAATGTGAACCTTGGTTGTTTTGCCTGACACATTGGTTGAATCTGGACGCAGCTGAATGTGTGGTGATTGAACGACTGAACCTCCAGAGAGATCCATCGGCGTGTAGTTAATGAGTCCAACCCAAACAAACAATAACCATGATGTACCACCTAGATAAGAAAATGCTTTGGTGCCCTTATTCCATGGCATACCAATAAGCCTAAGTAGATAGATGAACAGTGCCCACAGAGCTAAGCCTTCTAACATGTTTGGCTCTCCCCATCTTGATCATTCTTAACTTGTTGTTCTGTTGGTTCCGCAGGTGCTTTCCATGTGTCTCTCAGGTTTATGATGGCTTTTTCCATATCAACAAACGCTAAAATGACGGCAAGTACCCATACCCAGTGCCATATGAAGCCAATCCAAGTTAAAGCTGTGATTAAACCGAGCTGGTGATGCTCTTTACTGTGGGCTTTATTGATTGGTAATTCATGAACACGCCAAAAGCCGTAACATGCAGCTGCGATTGTTGCGACCAACACAACGCCAGCTACTACGTGTAATGCGGTGTCTGCGCCTGTTCCAACAAATGGGACACTTAGTAAACTCATTGATCAACCCTAAGTAAAATTTGAACGCCGAGTGTGATGGAAGTTGGATTTACAGGTTGTAAATTTACTAATTACTTCGATAATGGCAATTATATGATTTGATCTATGATCTCCTTTCTAAGGGTTAGCGACTAATGAACAATTGTAACTTCTTAAGAGCGTTAGGGATTTTGGGTATTTATCAACACGCTGTCACAAACCCTGTGGTTAATACGGAGCGTTTAGGTATTCCGAAGTCTGTGTTTACTAACTCAATGAATCTTATTCCGGTCAATGAAGTCGATAAATGGTATGGGTTTCTTGAACAGCAAACTAATGATCCAGATATTATTCTGAAACTGTCTGACCGAGTGGATATTGAAAAATTAGGCCCGTTAACCAACTGGTTTTTTTCTGGACATGATCTTGCTTCTACGATCCGCCGAGTGAACATCGGCCTGCACTGTTTACAGTCTGGTGCGTTCTTATACGGTGCACAGGTAGGGACAATGATTAAATGGTGCTACGACAATCCTGCTTACTCAGAAACGGGTAAAGTGCATGACTCAATAAGAGTCGCGGTTTTCATTATGAAGATTTTACGTCGATATTTGGGTGATGACTTTAAACCCGTCGCGGTTTCAATAGCCGGTCGTCGAGAGAATGTTGACCTCTACCATGAATATTTCGGCTGTACGATTCAATGGGGACAGCCTCGCACAGAGGTTTGGATCCCGAGTGAATCGAGGTTATCCATCAATCAATCACTATCGAACAGTAAAGCAAATCTGGCGATGAACTTTCATGACTTGGATAACTATCTAAACATGCCAGATGCTGGTGATGAACATAAGGTCACCTATGAGATGATCAACTACAGTCGCCACTTTGGTTTACCAACCCTTCACAAGGTTTCCAGTTTATTAGGGCTCTCTGAGCAGCAGTTTCAACGCCGTTTGCATAAATCGGGCATCAATTTTTCTACCATTATGGGGTATGCGTTAAGCAACGTGGCGGTAGAGCTACTGATGTATTCAGTGCCAGTGGAAGAGGTCTCGAAGAGGTTAGGTTATACCAACGTCGCGAGCTTTAATCGGATGTTTAAGAAACATCGAGGTTTGACGCCTAAGCAGTATATTGAGCGTTTTGATAGTCAATACTGATCATCATTAGTCTTCATCTAGCTTTTTAAAATGAGTGGATAGGTAAACGATTATCCAAGTGCTAAGGACAAAAGGCGCGGTAAGTGGTAGCAGTGACAGTTCATGAAAACCAAGTGTGATGAGACAGCTCAACAGCATGCCTAATAGGATTAACGGCCAAGGAATTCGCGGATAGAGCACAAGTGCTAGAGTGGCAAGAGTGGCGTTGTACCCGTAAAGACCTTGCTCAATTAGCGCGCCAGAAGCGCCAATCATGTGGCTAAAAACAGTGCTGATTAACACTGTGAGTACTACCCATAGCGCATGCTTGATATTGTTGAGTGCGATGGCAACCAAGATGACTAGACCCGATAGTGCATTATCGATAAAGCTGACTTGGCTGATCCCTTTCAATAACGGGAGCACCGCTGTTGGTAAGCTGAACCACGAGCCTACCTCAAGACTGATGATGGGTATCAATGCGGAGTTGGATGGCGAAAATGCCGATAGATCCAAGGCTGATTGGATAGCATAAATCAGCCAACTGGTGAGGATAAAGGCACTAGTGTAACCGCGATATTTCTTAAAACTGAATACGATGCGGGCAATAGGTACTGTGAGTAATGCGCCTAACATTGTCACTACAACCAAAAATGGGGTGACACCAAAAAAGTTACCGATAAATAAACCAACTAAAGCGCCATTTAGCGCATACATGCCATTCTCACTATCATGAGACGGTTTATTGGTCAGTAAGGCAAATCCGTAGCTGCAACTGGCGCCAAACAAGGTAAGAAAAGCCAGCGCAAGTGACTCAATAGAAATGGCAAACAATAGCAGAAGCGACGTCATAACAGACGGTGTGAAATAGACTTGCCCAATGCCATTGAGCAAGCCTTGAAATGGTAGAATATCCTTATTCGTTCTCATTGTCTGACTACATTCTTTTGCTATGTTGAATCTTTTGTAGCTCAGATTGTATGCAATTTTATTAAGTTGACCATCTTTGCGTATCAATTCTGATACCAGCGCTCACCATAGGCTTGTTGGTAATCTGGTGTTTCAATGATGCCTTCTTGCTCTGGAACGGTTTCTAATGGTCCAACGACCGTTCGATAAGGTAATACGCCAGCCCATACCGGGATATCCATATCAGCTTTATCATCATTCACACCATGTTTACCAATCTTCACGGATGCTTCCGTCAAAGGGATCGCTAATAACTCGGTCGCGGTGAGTTCTTTTTCATTACTGAGCCTGACTTCATCGGTTCTACCCGGCGCGATTTGCTCAATAAAGATGTTCAACAAGCGATCTTTTTCTTGGTTGTCATCGATGACTGAAAATGACCCCAACACCACTGCAGAACGATAATGCGCACTGTGGTGAAATGCCGAACGAGCTAACACCCAACCATCGAACAAAGTGAACGTTAAACAGGTTGGCTCTCCTTTTTTTAAGCCTTTCAACAAGCGGCTGTTTTTAGCACCATGGATGTAGACCATATCATCCACTCGCCACGCGAGCATTGGAATAACCATTGGTCCATGTTTGCCTTGCAATGCAATGTGTGCGATTAAGCTCTCATCTATGATTTGATGAAGTTTCTCTTGTTCAAATACGGCTTTGTGAGCCCCTTTTTTAATCGTGGTTCTTTTCGTGCTAGATAACATAATCGCTCCTTAATCATTGCCTTTTGATTAATGTAGCGATTAACTGGTCTATTAAATAGAGCCACTTTTAAACACTATTTGGATCCAGTTATGCAGCCTATTGATGTCGGTGACCTACAGTTAGACGAGCAACATGACACGCGTCAAACCGCCTTGTTTCATGCGATCAGAGAAAAGATTGTTCAAGATTTATGGAGTAAGGGCAGTAAGTTACCCTCAACGCGTAAGTTGGCCGTAGAACTGTCGGTAAGTCGAAATACGGTGATTTATGCGTACGAACAACTGGTCACCGAAGGCTATATCGAGAGTAAGCAAGGCTCAGGGTTTTATGTCTCGGTTGAACAACCAGAGCACTTTCTAAGTTTGTCTCAGCCAAACAGTGTTCAGGATCCGAAGGTTAAACAAACAGTCAGTAAACCGGCTGCAAACATAGCGACACCTAACGACATTAACCGCAGCTTTGCCCCCGGAGTTCCTGACTTAGATGCGTTCCCTTTTGCGAAATGGCAGAGGCTGCTGCAACGTCACTCTACACGTCAGAACATTGCGGGCAATCAAGAGGTTCAGGGAAGCTTGGCCTTGAGGGAAGCATTGAGCGGGTATCTTGCGAGTAGTCGCTCGGTTCACTGCAGTACCGATAGAATCATCATCACCGCAGGTGCGCAGCAAGCCATCTCAATTGGTTTGATGGCGACGTTAGCTATGGGAGACAAAATCCTTGTGGAAGAGCCCGGCTATCGACAAGTGCATAAAATCATCGATCTGTTGAGGCTAGAGCTAGACGGTGTGAGTGTGCGTGAAAAGGTTGGGTTAGATATTGAAAAAGTGCTGTCCAGTAACGCCAAGGCTCTGTATGTCACGCCGAGTAACCAATACCCAATGGGCACGACCTTGAATACCGAGCAACGACTTAAACTGATCGATTGGGCCAATCAACATCAGTCATGGATCATTGAGGATGATTACGACAGTGAGTTTCAGTTTGCTCATCGCCCTTATACCAGCATGCAAGGGTTAGCGGGAAAGTTAGGGTTCGATGATCGCATCATCTATGTCGGATCGCTGAGTAAGGTGATGTTCAATGGCTTGCGACTAGGTTATTTGGTGGTGCCAGAAAGTCTGGTGGCGAAGTGTCTTGAGATTAAAGATGCGCTCACTGGAGACACGGCCTCACATACACAAGAAGCGCTGGCGGACTTTGTACGTGAAGGCGATTTATTGCGCCATATTAGAAAGATGCGTCGTTCATACAAACTCAAGCATGAAGCGATGATAGAAGCAATTAAAAGTGAGTTTCATGGCGATCTTGAAGTGATCAGTCAGGCTGCTGGGCTACATGTGACAGTGAAGTGGTATCAAGGGATATCTGAACATGAGTGGAGCCGTAGAGCAGAGTTTGAAAATATCATCATTCGTCCTTTTGACTTTTATGAATATGGATCAAGTGATGCTCGTGATTGGAGTGGTGCAGTGCTGGGGTTTGGTAATATCCGACTGGCTGACATGAAGCCGAAGATCAAACAGATCGCTCGGCTTTTTTATCAGTAATATTGGTAGGGCTTGTTTACAATTTTCTGATTCATCACTAATCGAGTTACAACTTGTCGATAGAGACGGTGGGTTTACCCAACCATTTGCGCCAAGGGAGTGACAATGTCACAAAAACAGTCACTGCATAGAGCATCGACCAACTTAGGCAGATAAACACCAAGGTACAGATGACCAGTGAAATCATGGCTGTGTATCTCGATGCGCCAGTCAGTAATTGGCAGGCCGCTAACATCGCAAGCAGATAAACTAGAACAAAAATACCATTGGCGAGTTTAAGAAAGAATTCGAGATCCAAATTAGACAGCTCGCCGATTACACACGAGATAAGCGCAATAAAGCCAATTGCTAAGGTTGGATAAAGTGGTACGCCACGGCTGTTGAGCTGCGCCATTTTACTGGTCGGAGTGTGTTGGCGAGCTTGAGCCCAAATCATGCGAGACAAGCTTTGGGTGTAAAGGTTTAGGCTAGCAAAACAAGCAAAGAAGCCAAGTACACTGATAACGGCTTTAAAGCCATTGCCAAACAATTGCTCTGTCACCCATGGGATAGAGGCAGCATCAAATTCTGGTGAACCATAAGCGCCTAACTTGATAATAACCACTGAACAAGCCCAGTACACCAAGCCTGCGACGAAACACCCGGCAATGATGGCGATGGGGAAGTCACGTTGTGGATTCTTAAATTCCTCTCCCATGTGAGCAAAGGCTTCGATTCCTACAAAGCACCAAAACATAACCGCCAGTGCTGCACCAATAGACCACATTGAATCGGATGTCATAGTCGGAACTGCGATGTCAGCTGCTGTGATGTCGGCTTTCCAGACAAAAGCGCTGACTAAAGCAAAAATCGACAAGGCAATCACGGTTTGCAAGCGGCCTGAAGACTTACTGCCCATCAAATTGACGGCAATAAGCAGAGCGATGGTAAAGGATTGAGCACCTAATGGTGTGTCGAGTGGTGCTGGTAACAGTTGTTGAGCAAAGCCTCCTGCCAATGCAATCGCCGCTGGAATACCGACAGGAATAACACTCACAAACAACCAAGCTACACTGGTTTCTAATCGCTCGCTGAATGCTTGGCGCACAAAATAGGCCGTGCCTCCTGCATTGGGGTAGCGTTTCCCTAATGCAGCGAAGGTTAGTGCAATCGGGCAAATAGCGATAAACAGGATTAACCATGCTAGTAGCGATAACTGCCCTGCAATGCCTGCCGCGATAGCTGGGATCATAAACAATCCTGTGCCAAGCAAGGTCGTAGAAAGTTGTCCAATTCCTGAAATAAGCGTGATTTCTTGTTTGAGTTGCGTCATTCGCTGTCCTTGCTATTGGCTTTGATATCGGTTTTATGGGGCAGTCTTGTGAGGCTGAGATTGAAAGCATACATTGTCGACATCAATAATACAGCTAGCGAAACGTCTTAAGACACCGTCAATTTAACGGTATTAATTTGATTAAGCGTGAAAGTGTCGGCTGTCATAATGGCTGTTATAAGTAAGAAAGTTGTGTCAAATTAGGCGGTATAAATAGAACAATAAATGGAAAGAATCAGAAGCATGGATAAATTTGATCGCCAAATTTTAGATATTCTAAAAACTAACGCTCGATGCTCAGTGAGCGATATCGCCAGAGATGTCAGCCTGTCTCGCTCTGCAGTGAACGCCAGAATCAAGAAGCTGGAAAACGATAAGATCATTACAGGATATTGTGCACAGGTGACCGAGCCTGATTTACCGAAGAACGTTGGCGCTTATATCTCTTTGAAGTTTGACATGTCGAGCAGTAACCATAATTGTGAGTCTTACGCTAAAAATATCTACGCCATTAACGGTGTGCAGTGGTGTCACTCTATCAGCGGTGAGACCGACATGATGCTTTATGTTGAAGTTGAAAGCATGGAGCGTTTGAACCAAATTCGCGACCAGCTGCAAGGCTATCCTGAACTTCGACATCTTATGACTCATACTGTCTTAACTGAATTCTTCAACAAGCAAACTTCGTCTTTTAATATGTCTTGAGTTAATACCGCTTACCTTCACCGTGTCGTCATTTGTCCGTACTTACTCAACTTATTGTTACTCACTCTATTTTTATTCGCTCTAAGGTTGCTGATGTTAGGTAATATCAATTTAAATTTACTGCGGTCGCTGCATGTGCTTCTTGAAGAGTGCCATGTCAGTCGAACAGCTCAGCGTCTGCACATCACGCAGTCGGCTGTGAGCCGTCAACTGGCTCAGCTTAGAGATCTATGTGGTGATCCTCTTCTGGTTCGCGATGGGAACAAACTGGTTCCAACCAACCGTGCTTTGTTGCTTAAAGGCAAGCTCGATGACTTGCTGGGCGAGTTTGACCACCTCTTAGATGACAAGCCATTTGATCCACAAGATTGGCAAGGTGAATTGGTGTTGGCTTCGAGTGATTATGTTGCTCAGTATATCTTGCCCATTATTGTGTCCGAGGTGTCGAAGGACGCGCCCCATATCAACTTGGCTTATCGTCTATGGCAGCCTAACTTCCTTGAAACGCTCAATGAATCAGGTATTCACTTGGCGTCGAGTATGTTCCCCAAAAAGCCGGATCATGTCTCAAGTATCAAGCTCGGAGAGGATAAATCCGTGTGTTTGATGAGAGCCTCTCATCCGTTGGCTAAGCAATCAGCCATAAGCTCGGAAGACATCGTGAGTTACTCACATATCAAAGTCACGGGTGGGGGAGACAAAGACAGTTATTCGGATATTGCGTTAAAGAAACAGGGACATAAACGCAGAATCGCGTTGCAGGTACCGTTCTTTTCATCGGCGGGAAACGTGTTAATGCAAGACGACTACTTGATGATTGTGCCGGAGCATATTGCTTATAACTTGGGTCGTCATCTCGATGTCGCTTACTTTTCTCTGCCGTTTGAGACAGAAATGCATACCTATTGGCTGATGTGGCATCCTAAGTATGACAACGACTCTGCCCATAAATGGGCTCGAGAGAAAGCGTTTAAAGCCATTCAAAAGTCGAGTTACAATATAAGTATGATTTCTAATCATACCAGTGATGATAATCTTTGATTTCAAATAATACCTACTGCGGCTTATTGTAAGCGCTAAGTATTGAGTATTAATTGTAGAGTGTTCAGCTAGAGCGCTTTGTTTTACTAGGAATGGAATGATGACAGTAACAATTTGGTTTTCTTTGTTAGCGATTTGCTTGTTGGGTGCAATGTCTCCGGGCCCAAGCTTGGCGATGATCGCTAAGCATAGTTTGGCTGGTGGCCGTATGAACGGACTTATCGCAGCTTGGTCACACGCTGCGGGCATAGGTATTTACGCGTTCGCAACCATTGTCGGTTTAGCGGTGTTACTTGAGCAATCACCAATGTTGTTCAAAGGGATCAGTTTAGCGGGTGCTGTGTATCTGCTCTATCTCGGTGTAAACGCGTTGCGCTCAAAAGGTGGAGTTGCTGCGAAATTGGAAGCGGGTGAACAGATGAGCTACATGCAGTCTGCTCGCGAGGCTTTCTTGATCTCTATCTTGAGCCCTAAGATCGCTCTGTTCTTTATCGCTCTATTTAGCCAATTTGTGGCGTTAGGTAATGAACTGAGCAATCAAGTGATTATTGTCTCAACGCCGCTGATTGTTGATGGCCTTTGGTATACCTTTATCACTTTGGTGCTCTCTAGCCCGTTGATCGTAGAGCGCATTCGAGCAAAAGCGCAGTTGATCGATCGATTATCAGGCGTGGTGTTGATTCTGCTCGCTGTGCGCGTGGTGTGGACGATATAGCGGTAGTCCATATATTGGTAAGAAACGATATCCATTAAAAAGGCTCACTAGACGTTATCTAGTGAGCCTTTTTGACTTCTATGGATTGGTTTCGAAAGACTTGAGCTTGTTAGCCTTCTGAATTCAGCACCGCATCGAGCTTTTCCATGGAATCTGAAAAGTACGGGTTGTAGGTCAAACGCGCATGGTTTTTACCTTCTTCACGATATCCCCACGCTGAGTACCACACTTCACTTGTCGCGTTGCACTGTGCTTCAAAACCTTCCTCTTGACCATTGGAGCAGATCTTCTCGCTACCATTGATCCCGTAGTAAGGATTGCTTGGCGAGAACAGTAAACCCATATGAGAGCCGTTCGAAATACGTTGCTCTGGGATCTTCATGCTGTATTGAACAGCGCGAGGATCGTCAAGTGTGGTTTCCCCTTGCCAAATCAACACGTTATTTGGGTTTGGCATGGATTCCGTAAATGCCTGCTGAACGAAGTGGGTATCAATGACACTGTCGCCTTCACTCATCATAATAAACACGGGCTTATCAAAGTGTTTGTCTTGAAGGCCCTCACGAACCACTTCTGAGGTTTGGTAGTAAACCGAAGCACCATTCATTGGCAGTGAGTTATAGCGAAGTACATTGTCTTCAGGATCTTGATCCGCCCAAGTGACAAAATAGCTTGCTAGCTCCGCATATTGAACTGCAGAAGAGCTCGGTTGAAACGCAGGAGAGAACAACAGTAACCCAGAGATCTTAGGATCGTTCATCGCCTGTGAAGTCACAAGGTTCGCACCTGTTGAATAACCGCCAAGCCACACAGAATCATACTCTTGCTCCAATAGCTTCGTATGATGAGCTACAACACCTTGCCAATCTTCTAAGCTTGGTTGCATTAAGTCACCGACACGACTGCCGTGGCCCGGTAGCAATACCGTTCTCACTAGGTAGCCTTGTTCTGCTAAGTGCGTTGCGATGTCTTTAAATGAGTACGGAGAATCACCTAAACCATGTACCAATAAAACTGCCTTACCGTTAGGTGCCGCAGGTTTGTATTCGGTGGGTGAATTGAGTCGAATCTCTAGCTTCTTGTCTTTGGTCATGAATACACGGTTTTTCAATAACCAATCTTGAGTTTCATTGACGTAGGCATCAAAGCTGTCTTGCTGATATTCAGGCAAGTTTGGAGATGTTTCGTAAGCAGGTATCGTTGTCTCGTTGGAACAACCAACGAGACTTAAAGTCGTTAAGGCGAGTAGCGTTAGAATGGTATTTCTATGCATTTTTTGATGTTGTCTCTGTTGTTCTTTTACTATGTCTGAAACTGAAGTTTAGATTACTTTCTGCTTGAAAGGTCTTCGTATTCACCTTCAATAACACCGGCATCACTGGTAGATGATTGACGTGTGTTCATGTGAGCTCCGAAACCCTGTTTTTTCATTTGATTCTGAATGCGCTTGCCAGTGATTAAAGCTGCAATAGCTAAAGGAATAGCAAGAATCAAGCTCGTGAATAACGCCAATAGGCCAGTAAACAACGCAACAATCGTAACTAATATATTTTTCATATTCATTCCTCTTTTCTCTATGTTGTTACTATATCGCTTCCATTCTGAACGAAACATGAACACCGTTAATAAATATCAGAGAGTCACTATGACACAGGTGTGTGTGGATTGAGAGTTTATATGTAGTCATAATCACGCACTAAAATTATGGAATAAAAGTAAGTTCCATAAAATCAATAACTTAAAAGTTGGCACGCTTGATGCTCTATAGGGGTTGGAATAAGTCACTGTAAGCAAAGTACTTACAGCTAATAAAAAATTACTGGAGCCCCTTATATGTTCTGTATTCAATGTGAACAAACAATTCAAACCCCAACCGTAAAAGGCTGTTCTTTCGCACAAGGCATGTGTGGAAAAACCTCGGAAGTATCCGACCTTCAAGACGTGTTGGTGCATTCTCTTCAAGGCGTTTCTTTTTGGGCAAGCTTAGGTCGCGCTTGCGATGTTATTGATACAGAAGTTGATGAGTGGGCGCCAAAAGCGTTCTTCGCAACACTGACTAACGTTAACTTCGACCCTGCTCGTATTATCGAATTCGCACAACAGTCTCATGAATTCAAGCAGCGTTTAGAGCAAAAAGTTCGTGCAGCAGCAACATTGATTGGTTTTGAAATTCCAGAGCTTTCTGCAGCAGCACAGTTCGATCTTCCAACAGATTCTTCAGAGCTATTGGCACTTGCGCCTCAAGCTGCTGTAAACCGTGGTCACGATTCTCAACACGAAGATGTGATTGGTCTTCGTCTTCTTTGCCTATACGGCTTAAAAGGTGCGGCAGCCTACATGGAGCACGCTCGTGTTCTTGGTCAAACTGATGACGCTATTTTTGCTGAATACCATGAAATCATGGCGTTCCTAGGTACAGATCCATCCGATCTAAAACAGTTACTTGATACATCAATGCAGATTGGCTTGATGAACTACAAAGTAATGGAAATGCTAGACAAAGGCGAGACAGATACCTTTGGTCACCCTCAACCAACAACCGTGAACGTGAAAACTAAGAAAGGTCACTGTATTCTTGTTTCTGGTCACGACTTACATGATCTAGAAAAGATTCTTCAACAAACTGAAGGCAAGGGCATCAACGTTTACACTAACGGTGAGATGCTACCAGCACACGGTTACCCAGAGCTAAACAAGTACCCACACCTTGCGGGTAACTACGGCAGCGCTTGGCAGAACCAGCAAAAAGAATTCGCTAACTTCCCTGGCGCAATTGTAATGACGTCTAACTGCCTGCTTAACCCTGATGTAGGTTCTTACGCAGACCGTCTATTTACACGCAGCATCGTGGGCTGGCCGGGTGTTGATCACCTTGAAGGCGACGATTTCAGCGCAGTAATTGATTGTGCACTAGCGCAAGAAGGTTTCAAACACGACGAGATCGAGCAAATGATCACTGTCGGTTTTGGTCGTAACGCACTGATGGAAGCGGCACCTGCGGTTGTTGAGCAAGTAAAAGAAGGCAACATTAAACACTTCTTCCTAGTCGGTGGTTGTGACGGTGACAAATCTGAACGTAGCTACTACACAGACTTCACAGCTCAAGCGCCAGAAGATTCAGTAATCCTGACATTGGCATGTGGTAAATTCCGTTTCAACAAAAACCAATTCGGCGACATTAACGGTATCCCACGTCTGTTAGATGTTGGCCAATGTAACGATGCTTACTCTGCGATTCAGCTTGCTATCGCACTGTCTCAAGAGTTTGATTGTGGTATCAACGAACTTCCGTTAACGCTGGTTCTATCTTGGTTCGAGCAAAAAGCGATCGTTATCTTGCTTACTCTGTTCGCTCTAGGTGTGAAAGGTATCTACACAGGCCCTACAGCACCTGCGTTCCTAACTGAAAACCTACTTAAGATTATGCAAGACGAGTTCGATATGCGTTCTATTTCAACGCCAGAACAAGATCTTAAAACAATCTTAGCGGCTTAATTTAAGCCAACCTGAAGCCTCGTTGTTGTGACGTTTTTAATAAAACAAACAGCTCCGGGGCTTTTTAGATTTAAATCTTTAGTCATTTAATCATCAGTAAGGTGCGTGAACTATGTATGCATGGTCGGATAGCGATTCAATCAATTTAGTGTGTTTAAAGAAATGGCACGAGACGCCAGATACGGTCAGCTTTGAGCTTGGCAGTATTCCACAAGACTTACATTTCAATTTTAAGCCTGGGCAATTCATTACTCTGGGTTTAGATATGCCGACGAAAACCGATTATCGTGCCTATTCTGTGGCTTCTTGTCCTGAAGATAATCGCCTGAAGCTCACGGTGAAACGTGTGGAAGGTGGCTTGGTTTCGAACTTTATTGTTGATGAGCTTGATGAAGGTGATGAGGTTTCTGTATTGAAGCCTGCTGGCGCGTTTAACTGTATTGATTGCATGCCAACAGCGACGAAAAAAGTGACGCTAGTGAGTGCAGGTTGCGGTATTACACCTGTGATGGCGATGGCAAAATATTGGCTGGCTCAAGGCAGTGATATTGAGATCGACTTCGTCCACATGGCACGCAATAAGCGTGAGACCATTTACTTTCAAGAACTGCATCAATTAGATGAGGCGCACAACAACTTCAATCTTAAATTGCTGCTAAAAGACAGTGAAGGAACATTAGCTCCTCAAGGTCGATTAGATAAGAATTGGTTAGTAAAACTAAGCCCTGATATTTTAGACCGAACTGTTTATCTATGCGGTCCAGTTGGCTTTATGCAAAACATAGAAAGCTACCTGAAAGAACTAGAATTCAACATGGAAAATTTCTATCAAGAAAGTTTCACGCCAGCGAACCCAAACACGGATTCACTGGCCAATAGCGATACAGCTTCAGAAGAGTCACAAGCGGAAGCGTCTGCAGATTCAAATGGTGCCGTTAAGGTGTTTGTTCCTGCATTTGGCGCAGAGGTAGAAGCGGAGGCGGGCACACCACTCGCTGATTCATTAGAGAAAGCTGGTGTTCCGATTATTATTGCTTGTCGCAGTGGGATTTGTGGTTCTTGCAAGTGTAAAGTAACCAAAGGTTCAGTGGAATCAAGCAGCCAAGAAACATTGACGCCAGAACAGATTGAGCAAGGTTATGTACTCGCGTGTTCGAGTGCGATTCAGTCAGATGTTGAGGTTGAGTTGTAACAGATGTGAAGTGAAGCTTCCCAAGAGTGACGAGGATAAAGTTCTTATCATAGCGATAAAAGTTAGCTTGCCAGATGTAAAAAGGCCACTTAGATCAGATAGAGAGAGCAGATCTAAGTGGCAACCTTCCTGTTTATACGGGGGAGTAAAACAAGAAGGGTTGCAAAGCCCATTACAGACCTCGCAGATATAATTATTATGTTGTGGAGCTGGTTACCTAAAACTGTTTATAGAATCTAAGGAAGTAATAGAATCTAAGCAATTTACAGGCTCTAAGCAGTTTATACTTCAGGGTAAGTCTTGTAGCGCACACCCATCATTTGTTCCATACAGTGAACAACCTGACAGCTGTAGCCAAACTCGTTGTCGTACCAAATGTACAGAACAGCACGGTTGTCTTGTGCGATAGTCGCAACACCGTCAACCACACCAGGGTGGCGAGAGCCAACCAAGTCCGTCGATACAATCTCAGTCGAATCTGTGTAATCAATTTGTGCAGACAGAGAAGAAGACAGCGCCATTTCACGCAGGTACTCGTTCAATTCTTCTTTGTTTGTGCCTTTCTCAAGGTTTAGGTTTGCTACTGCCATTGAAACATTTGGCGTAGGTACGCGAATCGCATTACCTGTTAGCTTACCTTCCATTTCTGGCATCGCTTTTGATACCGCTTTAGCAGCACCAGTCGATGTCAGAACCATGTTCAATGATGCAGCACGACCACGACGATCGCCTGAGTGGAAGTTATCGATTAGGTTTTGGTCATTGGTAAATGAGTGAACCGTTTCAATGTGACCAGACAGTACGCCGAATTTATCGTGAACCGCTTTCAATACTGGCGTGATTGCGTTTGTCGTACAGCTTGCAGCAGAGATGATCGTATCTTCTGGTTGAATGTCATTTTGGTTTACACCAAATACGACGTTCTTGATTTCACCTTTGCCTGGCGCAGTCAGTAGAACCTTCTTCGCACCATTACACGCAACGTGTTGGCTTAGGCCTTCAGCGTCACGCCACACACCGGTGTTATCAACCACAAGTGCATTCTCGATACCGTAAGATGTGTAATCCACTTCTGCTGGCTTGTTTGCGTAGATAACTTGGATGAAATTACCGTTAACAATGATCGCTTTACGTTCTTGGTCTACAACAATGCTGCCGTTGAATTGGCCATGAACAGAGTCACGACGTAGCAAGCTTGCACGTTTTTCTAAGTCACCATCTTTGCCGCCACGAACAACAATTGCACGTAAGCGCAGTGGGTAACCTGGGCCACTTTTCTCGATCAATAGACGAGTAAGCAAGCGGCCAATACGACCAAAACCGTACAATACAACATCGCGAGGTTCTGTCATCGCCTCGCCTTCAAGCGATTCTAAAAGTGCAGTTTGTAGGAAATCATCCAACCCGTGTGTGTCTTCGCGATCTTGCCAGAATGTATGAGCAAGGCGACCAACATCGATACGACATGGAGACAAGTCCATAGAGAGAAGGTGTTGAATGATGGGTTGAGTCTGTTCTGCGGTAAGCGGAGAACCTGTGTAACGTTTTGCGATGCGGTGAGCTTTGATGATGTCGATAGTTGTTGCGTTAACCAGTGTTTTACCGAAGAGGATAACTTCAACGCCTTTTTGGCGGTACAACTGACCTAAAGTAGGAGCGATTGATTCAGCAATAGTTTGACTAGTTTGCCAGTCTAGGAGGTGCTTTTCGGGACTCATCTTTACTCGGGACCTTTCACGTTAATTTCTGCAATCATAGCGAATGTAGGGTAGCCATGAGTGCATGGGGGAGTTGAGCTATCTAAGCTTTGGTGGTCTTTAACGCCACTTAAATTTGCTTGATATGCCTTGTGTGTAATTTGTAATTTTTATGTGGCAGGATTGTAAGGTACGACGAGTTATTCTGCTAGGAAAAATAAACATAGATTAATTGTCTGAAAATTGGCTTTTAATTGGTCATAAATTAAGGTTTTAGTGTCAAGAAAGGCTATTGACTTTAACAGTCTGTAGCACTTAATTTTCGCCAAAAAATACTCAGATCAAAACATGATGTGTAATAAAGGGAATTGCGATCATTGAAGATGTGATCATTAGCACTAGTTACACTTAAAAAGTAAACGACAGATAAGGTATTCAGCGAGTTTTCTTGTTCGACCTTTGAATAAGCTGAGTTTGAGTACAGAAAGTTCGTGACGCAAACGATTAGATCTCACAAATTTGACTTAACTTTGGTGTTTATTGGTTTCTAGAGCAGTGACTTGCGGTCATCTAGAGGCATAACCTTATCCTTTCACTTGTTTAAAACAGACCTTCCTCTTTAAATCCTGTATGTGGATAACGACTGACGTGAATTCCCTATGATTAGCTCATAATGTCATTTGTTCATATTCAATTTGATCAATAACTCTTGTTAATGTCCTATTCTTATATTGGGCTAGGTAAAAATACTATCGGGAAAGGAGTCGTTATAAAAATGATAAATATGTCAATTAGATGGCGTCTTATTTTTCTTTCAACAGTTTCTGTATTCATCATGTTTGGGTTTACAGTCAATGAAGTGCTCAAGAACGATAAGAAGATGAATCACCTTGAAGCAACGCGAATTAAGGTGGAAGCACTTCAATCTTTTAATGCTGTTTCAAGTGGTGCTTATCAATGGTTAGTGCTGTCTAAAGACTCCCCAGAGAAAGGTCCATTGTTTTTAGAGCTGCAAGCGGAAGTGGATAGGCTTGCTCATTACGAAATACAACTTCAACAGTTCGACAACAGTTGGACTGTCGAGACGCAGTTGATTGAGTTAAAGAGTGTGTTAAAGAAGCTCGCGCGGGTAACCACTAGTATTGACAGCGACGCATCACAGATTACTGTCAGCAACGCACGGCAAACAGAACGAGCCTTTGACCTGTTAAAAGGCGTGTTAATGGAGCTGTCTGAATATCGTGCCAATATAGTGGACGAAAAGATCAGCCAAACAGATACGATGTTTATCAATCTTACTCACTACGTGTTCTGGACTCAGCGAGAAGCGTGGCTGAGTTACCGCTTGTATCGTTCTCCAGAGCTGATTGATCAATATTTATTGAGCTATGTTGGTGCTTTAGAAAGGCAACAACAGCTGTTAGATACGTTTTTACGATCAGACAGCCACTCGCTGGAAATTAGCAAACTGTTAAACATGTTCTCCCAAGATGAATTTCAAGACCGATTTACTTCTCGGCTTCTCAAAGGTGACTTCTCGGCACCTGAAATATATGAACATGTGGAAAGTTTAGAGCGAAAGAAATTGGCGATCTCAAAGGCGGTTGGTGCTTATACAGATCAATTAAAGTTTGATTTGACAAAAAATATAGCGCTACAGAAAAGGCAAACGGCGGTTATGACATTGCTTATCCTTGTTGTTTCAGGTGCTTTGTTATGGCTTGGTGTCGCGACATCTTTGCGCTTAAATAGAAACTTATCGATTATCTTGAAAGGGGTGTCTGAATGCGCGGATAGTTACGGCAAGCCTAAGGTGATTCATATTCAAGGTAACGATGAATTTGCCGAGTTTACTGAAACCCTCAATCGAGTGATGGAACGTAACTATCATCACAACAAAGAGCTGATAATAGCAAAAGAAGATGCAATTTCGGCTAACAAGGCCAAGAGTGCATTTTTAGCGAACATGTCCCATGAAATACGTACGCCGCTTAATGGAATTATCGGTATGGCGGAAATTTTATCTCAGAGTCAACTGAGCGCTAACCAACAAGAGGTACTTGAGGATATCGAGTCGTCTTCACATTCGTTGTTGGTGTTACTCAATGACATTCTCGATCTTTCTAAGATAGAGTCGGGTAACTTAATGTTGTCGCCGCATAATGCCGATTTGCGAGAAGCGGTTTACGACTCTGTGAGCGTAATTTTGTCGAAAGCGATCAGTAAAGACATTGAACTCGACATCAACATTGATGCTCAAACCCCAACACAGCTGTTTTTCGATGAGTATCGTGTTCGACAAGTGCTAACCAATTTGCTGTCTAATGCTATTAAATTTACCTCAAAAGGCACGATTACAACGGATATTGCTTATACACCGATGTCTTTGGGGCGAGGTAAGCTTGAATGCAGTGTGTCTGATAGCGGGATTGGGATTGAGCCAGAGAAGCTAGAGTCCATTTTTGAACCTTTCACTCAAGAAGATGGCAGTATTACTCGCCAATTCGGCGGTACAGGGCTAGGGCTTGCGATTTGTCGGCAGCTTGTTGACTTGATGGGCGGCTATATTACCGCACGCTCAGTGAAAGGAGGAGGCTCTACATTCACCTTTTGTTTGTACGTAGACACGGTCGAGGCTCACGCTCAAACGTTCGATAACCTAAGCCGTGCGACAATTATTTCTAATTCTTTCAATTACCTCGATCAATTGGTCAAAGAGTGCGAGCGCTTAAATGTTCGACCTAATGTTGTGTCATCCATTTCGGATCTTGGTGAGAGCCTGAAAGAAAGTGACTTGGTACTTTATTGTCACACGCTGCATCACTCTATGAGGAAAGATCTTGAGGCGTTAAAGGCGTTGTATCCGCTGACTCGCGTTATTGTGTGCCAGCATCACCTATTTAAAACCAATCTAATCACAGAAACGGTTCACTCGACCCATACATTACCATTTTTGGGTAGACGCTTCTTAAACAGCCTACGATCGCTTGATGCCGGTGAAGTACAATCACCGACGGTGGAAGTAAAAGATGAAGAAGTTCGTTCTCTGAATCGACGTATTCTGATTGTTGAAGACAACCTGATGAATCAGAAGATAGCGAGCTTCTTCCTTGAGCAAGCGGGCTATGAATATTTGATTGCCAGTAATGGCCAAGAGGCGGTCGATGTCATCACCCAGGGCGCTCAGTTTGATGCCATTCTAATGGACTGCATGATGCCAGTTATGGATGGTATAACGGCAACTCGTGTGATTCGAGAGTGGGAGACAGATCAACAAGCCCCACCACTACCCATTATTGCTTTAACCGCTAGTGTCTTAGAAGAGGACATCAAAAATTGCTTTGAAGCAGGCATGAACGCCTACTTGCCAAAACCTTATAAATCCCACCAACTGTATGATCTTTTCAGTAGCCTTGATATTGTCTAATGGTTCCAGTATCAAGGCTAGCGCTGTGTGATTTAGCGTACTTCTTGCCCAAGGCTGTATTGTGCAACACAGCGGCCTACGTAGCTGATTTTTAGTAACCCGGCCACTAATATGGTGCTGATGTGTGCGAAAATTTGAATGGGTAGTGAGAAGTAATCGGCCATCGGATAAGCAACAATAATACTGAGTAGCATTAGCAAGGCGGTGATAGCTAAACTGAAATTTGAAACAGAAAGTAGAGTTTGAAAGCGTTGAGTCATCGTCTTCATATTGAATTCCTAATTGCTATTAATAATTATGATACTTGTTATCAATAGCAATTAGCGTTCCAGTTATATTTTTAGTGTTAAATCAATAGTTTAATTTTTCGTGATTCTATTTGTGAGTCACAGTGACTCTATTGCTTTTTGTGTCTTTATGACCCTTTCGTGTGCTTACCACTGTCTGAATCCACAAGTATCGATGTGGAATCGAACACCAGAATACAAACCCAGTCCAACGTTATTCTTTTGCCCAAATTCTGCATGAATCTTTTTAAGCTTCACGTGTAGGTTTTCGCGAGTAATATCATTAGCAGGCACTAAGTCTAAAGCGCAGAACTCTAAGTGTTTACTTCGCAGTGCGCCACCCGCTTGCTTATTGTAGATATCGGTTCTTTCTCCAGACACAGGAATAACAACGCCAATCTCAGGCTCAATATATTGTTGAATGTACTTAAGGGTATTAATCATTTTTGGTACATGCTTTTTATTGGGTAGGGTAAACAGAGTGGTGTTGCTCATTGCCCAGTAGGTGCCTTGCAACAAGACTAAGTGCAGAGGCATGCTTTGGGTGATGCCGTTATCTTTGAGTTGCTGTCCGATCGCCTTGACTTGATCTTGGGCGTGGTTAAGGAGCATCCAACCTCGAAATGCTGATCTCGTGGGAACTTTGTAGCCATGAACATCGACCACGAGGTCGTCATAAGTGATTTCGGTTTCTTCGGTATAAAGTTTCTCAAATTTTTCAGGGTAAGGTTGCGTTGTTGATAGTGCCAAGGTAATCAGAATACTTCCGTACATAAAGTCTCTCCATCGCTTAGGTTCGCCTAGTTATTAACGTTCACCTAGTTACTTACGTACACTAAGGATATTACGTTCGATTAAGTATAGACGCCGGAATTTAGGCACAAAAAAACCCACTACAAAGAGTGGGTTACTAACATTATTGCAAGTAAATTCGTTAGGTTAGATTACTTCTTACCTTGAGTTTGCTTGTCTTCTTCTGTTAGTTCACGAATACGACGGCTGATGTCGCGACGAGCTTTAGAGATCTCTGCACTCTTGATGATGTGATCATCAACGCGGTCTTCGTAGTCAGCTTTCATGTTTTTGATAATGCCTAGGATCTCGTCGTGAGTCATCTCTGGCTTGATGTAATCAAGTAGGTTATCAAGAAGGTCGACACGCTTGCGGTTGTCACGAACTTTCTTTTCGTTGTCTAAAAGTTCACGCTTAAGTTTGTTCTTACGTCGTGCTTGGTTAACAATTTCAAATACGCTGCTCATAGATTCCTTTTCCTAATCGTCAAATACGTTGTCTGGTTCTGATTAAAGCACATCAATTGATGATGTAACAGTATTTAGATCAAAGCAAAAGTAAGGTTGTTTAATTATTCGTCACTCTCTCTAACGTACGATTGTTTTTATCTTACCGTTCAAGTTAGTATCCCATTTAGATACTGCATTGATACGACATGTGAAATGAATCAACAACAATTGGAAACAGAAGATTTGGGCGACGATGTCGTTGAATCTTCGGCAGAACAAAATAAGCTTCGTGATGCGTATGTACAAGAGCGCACTAATTTGGAAGTCGTGGAAATAGAGCTAAATCGTTCTAAGATCATAATGATTGATGAACAAGGCAGAAAGAAACGAGTACCGATTTTGTCTGAGCATTAGCCATAACTGGCTGCATTGTTAAATGTTGAGATGGAATTATCAAAATAATAAAAAGGAAAAACGATGAACACAGTACTTTCCCCAATTGAAGCGAGAATTATCGGTTGTTTGATCGAGAAAGAAGTGACTACTCCAGATCATTACCCACTGACACTAAATAGTTTAACAACGGCTTGTAATCAAAAGAGTAACCGTGAACCTGTGCTCTCTCTGTCTGAGTCAGACGTTTTAGATGCGGTTGATGGTTTGATCGGACGTCGTATGGTGAGCGATGAAAGCAGCTTCAACAGCCGAGTTAATAAGTATCAGCACCGTTTCTGTAACACTGAATTTGGTGATCTGCAATTTACAGAGCAAGAGCGTGCAATCATCTGCTGCATGCTGCTTCGTGGGGCCCAAACCCCGGGTGAGCTTCGTACTCGAACTGGTCGTCTTGCAAACTTTAGCGATGTGAAAGAGGTTGAATCAATACTCGAAAAACTCGCGGCAAGAGAAGCGGGTGCGTTAGTCGTGAAGTTACCACGAGAAGCGGGTAAACGAGAATCACGCTACCAACACTTACTGAGCGGCGAAGTAGACATTGAAGCGTTTGCGACGGCATCAGTAAGCGCTGTTTCATCATCTGCATCTAGTGAAAAGTTTGAAGAACTTGAATCAGAAGTCGCGAGCCTACGTGAAGAAGTGGCAGAGCTTAAGGCTCTGGTTGAATCACTGCTTTAAATGTCGGAATCTGACAAAAATGCGGATTGGGTCGTGTATTTGATCCGCAATCGACACAATGCTCTTTATTGTGGAGTGACGAATAACTTAGAACGTCGATTCGAACAACATCAAACGGGCAAAGGTGCAAAAGCCTTAAAAGGTAAAGGCCCACTTAAGTTGGTTTGGAGTATTGGTGTTGGGTCAAAAAGTGAGGCGTTAAAAACCGAATACGCGATCAAACAATTACCCAAATCTCGTAAGGAAAAACTAGTATCACTCAAACTAATCATTGAGTGGCAACAAGACAAAATTCAGTATATTCCAGTATCGTAACTTATCGTTAGAATTCTAATTCTCGGCCGAATGTTAGTCGCGTGAATTGTTGCAAGGAGATATTTTAAGTTATTGATTAAATAGTGGTATTTTTGTTTTTAATTGAGTTGTTTTTATCTTAGGACTCATTAATCTTAATCTCCATTCCAAATTTACACACTGCACATTTAGAATGACATTCCAATTAGTATTAGACGCTATCATTTATCCTCGTTGTCCTACATAATATCCTTCAGCCATACAAAGAGATGGTGTCATGCTAGGTTGAAAAATGAGCCAAAGTAGCTCATATAAAACGAGAAAAATATGAAACGTTTACTTATATTATTGGGAGTTGCCGTGTTTTCTGCGTCTGCTCTCTCCCACGGTACCCACGTGCTGAATGGCTATTGGGAATATCAGGATTACCTCACTAAATTTCCAGAGCAAAAAGCATTGACCGATAAAATGGTTGAAGCTGTGCAAAATCCCCCTATGCCATTGAGGCAAGTTCAGGATGAACCTATCACCATTTCAGTTGTGTACCCGGGGCAACAGATCTCTGATTATTGGGTTCGTAATATCCAAGCCTTTGAGAAACGCCTAGATAAATTGAGAATTAATTATCAAATAAATCAGGTTTTTACTCGTGATAATGCTAACCCCTCTCAGCAGAGTATCTCTTTGCAAGAAGCGATTGAAAATAAAACGGATTATTTGATTTTTACGTTAGAGACGACGCGACACCGTAAGTTTATTGAACATGTGTTGAGCTCAACGGACACCAAGTTGATTTTGCAAAATATTACCACACCAGTACGTGCATGGGCCGATAGGCAGCCATTCATGTACGTGGGTTTCGACCATATGACGGGTAGTTTAAAGCTAGCGGATTACTTCAAACAAGTGAGTGAACCGGACAGCAAGTATTCTGTGTTATATCGTTCTGAAGGTTATATCAGTGATGCTCGTGGAGATACCTTTATCCATGATGTGAATTCTGATACTAACTTTGCTCTTAAGTCGTCCTTTTACACTAAGTCAAATAAAGAGAGCGGTTACCAAGCAGCTAAAATCAGCCTAGCTAACGATAAGGATCTAAACTTTATTTATGCATGTGCAACTGATATTGCTCTGGGCGCAGCAGAAGCTATTCGAGAATCTGGTCGAGATGTATTAGTGAATGGCTGGGGAGGCGGCTCTGCAGAATTGGAAGCTATAGCAAGGGGTGACTTAGATGTTACGGTCATGCGCATGAATGATGATACGGGTATTGCGATGGCAGAGGCGATTAAATGGGATCTTACAGGGTTGGAAGTTCCTACCGTTTATTCAGGTGAGTTTGAAATTGTGACTAAAGAGGATTCTCCAGATCGTATTTTAGAACTTAAGCAGCGAGCATTTAGGTACTCAGACCAATAATGAAAAAAAGCTACGCCATTACACCAAAGAACACTTTAGCCAAATTAATTACGCGTATCATTATTTTAGTGATAGGCGTGATGGCACTTGGCGTGCTTATTCATAACTACGAAACAAGCAGTAGGATCGTTAAGCAAGAGACGAATAGAACGGTTAAGCAAACTTCTAGCTTGATCCAAAACATGTTCGATTATCGTTTATCAGTGCTGCAAATCCATCAAGACAGTAGCTCACACAGTGAAACTTTACGGGAGTATTTTGATACCAACAATGAAGAGGCTCTGAGCTACTTTTTTTATGGTGTTGACCAACGTGAGCCTGATCATGCTCCCGACTTACGCTTTGTTTCTACTTATAACGGTTTGGCTTGGGAAGATGGCAATGGTCAGTTCTATGGTTTGGATGAATCCAGTTTAAAACATATTTCTGATGAGGTCGCTTTTAGCAGTAACTGGCACTTCATCCAGCTGACTACGGATATCGGTAAGCGTCATTTGTTGGCTCGACGAACGCCTATTGTTGATAACAAGACTGGTGAAGTTCTAGGGCAGCTTTATGTTGCTATTGTTCTAGACAACAACTTTCCATTGGCTGAATCTATCCAGCAAGGCAGTAATTGCGAAAATATCGTCATTGAAGCGCATGGTACTCCTGTGACATCGACATTCAGTGGCGACGAAAGCTATACGATAAAAGACGTCCTCAGTTATAAAACGTATGAGCAACTACCTCGTCATTTCGTCACTATTGCAACCATTAAGATCAATGCTGTTGAAACTCCTCTAACCATTCGCGCGATCCAGAAAAACACTAACCTCATTGCACTCGAAGACAATTATGAACGTACCATCATTGTTATGATTGTGGTGATCATCATCATGTCTTTCCTTGCGCGAGCTTGGATTCAAAGAAGAGTCGCGGCAGAACTTGATAAGTTAATGGAGTTCACTCGCTCTGCAAGTGGCAATGAAGAGTTCAGCAAGTTTGATGGTTCAAATATTTTCGAATTTCACCACATTGGCTGCACGTTGGAAGATACTTTTGAGCGCTTATCTGAGCAACACCAAAAATTTCAAGATCTGTTTAATTTTGCGCATTCGCCAATTTTGGTTTGGTCCGAAAAAGGTGACTTAATTCAGATGAACCCAGCGGCTCGTATGGCGCTATTTGATGAAGATGATAACTATGGTGCAATGGCTCGAGAGTTTGAGCTCCGTATGTTGCCGAATATCCAGATGGTGGTTCAAGGCTCTAAACTAACGGGCATTAACGTGCCAATCGGCGAGAAGGTTTTTCGCTGGAACATGTCTGCAATCCGTGTTGAACACGGCATCAGCGGTGTGGTGGTACAAGGTCAAGATATTACTAAACTTATAGAAGCAGAAAGACAGGCAGATCGAGCGCGTGAAGAGGCAGAGCATCTTGCAAGTGTGCGTGCAGACTTCCTCGCTAAAATGAGTCACGAAATTCGTACGCCACTGAATGGTATCCTCGGTGTCTCTCAGTTGCTTAAACGTTCAATACACAGTGAAGATAACCGCGATCAGGTTGATGTACTTTGCCATAGTGCAGAACATCTACTGGCGGTACTAAACGATATTTTGGACTTCTCTAAGATAGAGCAGGGACAATTCAATATTCAGAAGAAAGATTTCCTTCTAGGCGAGTTGGTTAACACCTTAGATAGCATCTATCGCCCACTTTGTGAGGATAAATCCGTCGAGTTTACCATTGTGAATCACTTGGTTGATGAGATCGAAATAAACACCGACCAGGTTCGCTTGAACCAGATCATGTTTAATTTACTGAGCAATGCCCTTAAGTTCACTCATCAAGGCAGTATTTCCGTCAGTTTTGAAATCGAAAGTATCTTGAATACTGATTACGCTAGCTTGATTGTTCGAGTAAAAGACAGTGGCATCGGTATTGATGAGAGTAAGATCGATGCTATTTTTGAACCTTTTGTTCAAGCAGAAGAAACGACGACTCGGGAGTATGGCGGTTCAGGACTTGGGCTCACGATTGTAAAGAACCTTGTCGATATGCTGGAGGGAGACATTCAAGTCCGAAGCGTTAAAGATCAGGGGTCTGAGTTCATTATAGAAATCCCAGTGGAGTTACACTCCAAGCCTCTGTTAGCCGACGTTAAGAAACAAGCCGACATGGAGCCTGAGGCATTGTTTAGTCGTTCGTTGAAAGTGCTGCTAGTGGAAGATAATCACACCAACGCCTTTATCGCACAGGCATTTTGCAAAAAGTATGGGATGGTGGTTACTTGGGCAAAAGGTGGCTTGGAAGCGATAGAGCTAGCAAAAAGCACGGTTTACGATCTTATCTTAATGGATAATCAACTCCCTAATCTGGGTGGAATTGAAACCACTCAGCAACTAAGAGAGCAAATTGGCGTAACAGCTCCGATTTATGCGTGTACTGCCGATGCTCAAGAGTCAACAAGAGAAAGGTTCATGGCTGCTGGAGCAAATTATGTGATCGTAAAACCGATAAAAGAAGCGTCGTTGCACAAAGCTTTTGTTCATTTCAAACAACTGTACTGGGATGATACTCAGCATTAAGTCGAAGCTAGAAAGTGAGTCACTGATTCAAGGAAACAACGGCTTACTCTTGCTGCAAAACAAGATACACTGCTTCAGATATGTACTTGATGGAGAAATATTAAATGGAACTGCAAACCTTATTGGATACTCTGGCTGATACCCCAGAAAGCGTGCAATTTGAAGACACAATACAAGTGATAGAAGCTCATTATGATTTTGCTGAGAGTGAATTTCGTAATGGCGATGTAGTGAATGCCGCTGGGCAGAATAATGGTTCGTGTAAGATTTTTGCTTTTGGTTTAGAGCAAGGTCTATCTGCAGAGCAAACACTTGCTTGTTTTGGTCAATTTTATCGTAATGACGTATTAGGTTTTCCAGACAACACTGACCATCAAAATATTCGTAACTTCATGACTCATGGCTGGAGCGGAGTACAGTTTTCTCAGCCTGCGCTGATTGCAAAATCGAAGTAACCACTAACTAGATAACTATTAGTAAGTAGTAAGTAGTAAGTAGTAAGTAGTAGGTCGAAACTTAATGTCGTATCTTGAAGCGAGAGAACAACCTCTCGCTTTTTTGTATATGATGAACAGGCTCATAAGCTGCTGAGTAGCTTTGTAAGCTATTGATTATGTTTGCAAGCTGTTGATTATGTATGAAAACTCTTGACTAGGTTCGTAAGCTACTGAATAGGCAAGGCAGACAGGCATTTACGGCACATGCACGCACCAGTTTTTGGAATGTTGCTAGTATCACGCTTCTCTAACTCAAAACACCAACACGTCTCTTTACCCGCACTAATATCGCATTGAGCTGGCTCATGACACTGCGGACATTGGTGAGTCGAACTCTCGCCACTAAGGTTATCCATGACTGACGTTCGTTCGTCTTCAGATAAGCCTTTCCAACCTATAATTTCATCCATTGTTCGAAAGCAGCCACTGCACATTCCGCCATTATTTTTACAAGCCGCTCGGCAAGGTGTTTTCATCTATCTAACCCATGATTCATTTGGGCTGAAATGTAGCATATTTGTTTCCTTTTTAAGAGTCATCAAACCAAAAACACAAGGGTCTGTTGATCTTTCGAGCTGATTTTTGCAGCACTTTGTGGGAAATTTCTACAAGCCCCCTCTGGCAGGATAGTTGTCACTGTTAAAATTTAACCAGTTTGGGCGATA
>NZ_JBFSUD010000047.1:0-36056 GCF_041467175.1 Vibrio sp. 10N.247.310.24 | reverse complement strand
ACAACGGTATGCTAAGAACAAAAATGCCGTTCACTCTTAAGTGAACGGCATTACTCATTAAGAGCGGCTTTTTTAATGTGATGCTTGCAACATAAGTCTGCATAACTCGAACCAAACACCAAAGACTTACAATACTATTTGCAGCATAAGTTCGCATAACATTGCATCGAAAGTCTGCAAATTTGAACAACGACTAAAATTCAACGTAGTAAAATTACCACACTCCAACCAATCCTTTAGAAAGACACAATGGACATGTGTAAAGACTTTTGGACAAAACCTTGTCAGAGGTTCTGCTAAATTAGAATCTAATGAATAACCCAAAGTATGGTAAGTCGCTTTACTCAAAGCAATCTAGAATTTGTGACTAATCTATGATTTAGAGCGTAGCGAACTCCCCTGAAAACTCAACCAAGCATACCTCGTCTAAAGTTATGCTTGATTCTATTGATTACTTCATTCTTTTGTTGATTAGCTTAAACAACGACTCAAAGTTATCAAGCAATTCATTCGGAATACTATCTGTGCTTCCATTAGAGACCTTTTGCATAAACAATCTTGCAGGCCTTGCTTTCACGAAACTCTTTTTTATCGAAGCAGCTTTCATAGCTTGCTCAAATTGCTTACAGACTCGAGGAATATTCGAATTGTATGTTAGCTCTTGAGGTATATCTTCAGCATAGGACTCTTCAGCTAGCTCTCGAAAATATTCGGTTCCCATTAAGTCCTCAATATCGAATTCTGATTTACCTTTAGAATCGACAGCTTCGGACACTAGGATTACATTTTTTTTTGCTATATTGTGCTTGGATACAAGTTCATTTTGTGTTTCAAGCGCTTCTTTTTCATGGTCGAGAAGAACCAATAAATTCAGGTGTTGAGGAGAAAGGAGACTAACAAGGTATGGGATTTTTTGAGCCCCTCCCGCTGGAGTGATGGTTATCTTGCTCTTCAAGCCTTCTCGGCCTGCTGCATTAAGGTACTCAGAAACTGTTGAAAGATACCAGTAGTCTGTTATTCCTTCGACAATGAGGTTGTTTGTACCAATGAAAAGTGATTGAGACACTTCATATCCCAATGCTGCTTGCAATGGGAACAGTGTTGTAGCATCGCCTGTAGGGTCATTTGTGACAGTAGTGCCTTTCTCTTGGCAAATATTTACTGTTTTTACAGAAGACAATCGTTTTGTGGGAACTAAGAACGGTGAATGAGTGGTATAGATAATCTGGTTGCTAAAGTCTTGATCTAAGTGAGTAAGTAGATCACTTTGCGATTTCGCGTGGAGATAAAGTCCCGGTTCATCTAGCAATATAATTGCATTATCCGCTTCCCCCTCATGAGTATCTGCGTAGAATGTAATGTAGAAAGAGAAAAACCACTTAAAACCTCTGCTACGCTCATTCAAGTTTACTTCAACATCATACGTCGACGTTGGGTCTGATATATACGTATCGAAAAAGTTTCCATCAATGTTAAAGCGCACCTTCAGTTTTCTATCTGACCAAAGTCGTCTTATTTCTTGTGTAACAATTGCACTAGACCGATTGACTAGCTGGTTTCGAGTCTCTGAGTCACTGACAAGAGATTGCAGTTCGTCTGGATCAATATCAGCAACTTTGCACAATTTCAAAAAACCTGAATCTTCGTTGGTTAACTGGTTGTTTGCTTTGTTACTCATTAACGAAGTCAGATTTTGATGTCCATTTAGATGAGGATATTCATCTATATACACAAAAACAGGCAATTTACTAATAATAAATTTAATTGCCTCTGTATGCAGGTTCTCATCATCCAAAGATTCGACAATAGATTCGAATTCAATTTTCAAGTCATAAAAAGTATCTTCTTTGTCTCCCAGATATTGGGCTGCATTTCTGAAAACTGTTGAATGTGATTCTACTTCCTTCAGCCATAGTTCAACGGGTACAGTCCCCTTTATAGCAAATGACTGTATATCTGTAACGACGTTATTAATTAACTCCTCAGTACTTTCCGATTTTTGGCTATCAAGGAGCGTAATCATCTTGTCTATTAGGCGATTGATTGATTTAACATCTAAATTACGTTCAATCAATCCAGTCAGTCCAACATACCGTTTGGCTGAATAATAACGAGAAATTGTGACCGAAGACACATCCTTTGCTCTCGGAAAAATAGAGACCAGCTCTTCTCTTTCATCTTCAGCTAATAGCCATTGAGTATCTAAGAAAGGGGTTGATTCAGTTTGCTCGCTTAATCTACGGTGCCTTGGAAAGTTCTTTATTGGTGTGATGTCCTCAATACCTGTGGGGGGGTTTATATGTTGAAGGGCTAGGAGTAAGTTTGACTTTCCACTCTCGTTGCGACCAAGAATTGCCGTCAATTCTTCAGTGGTAACAAAACCGCTGTCGTTAATTGAACGAAAATTTCTTACTCTAAATTGTGTTAGCCTCATAATACTGCCCCCTTGGCGACGTTGCTAAATAAACTAGAAACTATTGCAGCAATTGCTGTTAAGAAAGCCCCCGCAAGTGCTATCCATACCTTTCGATTATTATATTCAGATTCTGTTTGCAAACGGCGGTCATCTGATTCTAGTCGCACCATATCAGTGACTAATCCAAGCAATGTTTGCATCTCTTCAGGTGAGAGGCCCTTTGATTGATAACCATCAACCCCTTTAATTCTTCGAGCATACCTAATATGCAAGGAGTATAAAGGTTCTTTTTGAGTACTTAAGTTTGGAGATTTTCGAAAAAAGGCAGGGTATCTTTGCAATACTTCCACAACACGATCTATCTCTAAGCCAATACTAGCTGCAATGTTTCTTGGTGTCCGACTGTTCCACTTTTCATGACACCCAAGGTGTTGAATCAAAGCGACAAGATAATTGAAGTCTCTTGTAAAATTCTGTTCTGCCATACGATATCCTTGAACAATGAACTAGCTAACTAAACTTCAAATACTTACAGATATCATATGAAATAGAAAGTATACAATGGGTAATTTGGTGGCTGTTTCATATAAGTAGCGTAAACAATCATCTGATATTATGACTTGCTATGGTGCAAGGCCCCAATTCACTAGACATCTAGCCGATTAGAAAAAGTACGTCAAATACCCAACCGTAAAACGTGTTAAAAAAATGCTCTAGCTTGGAAAGGGGCAGAAATAATTCACGAAACAGGTTGTACCGCAATTGTGCAACAGGCTGTTGCACAATTAGAAGATTGGAGTTGTTGCAGAATTGGCAACAACTGAGTTTTTCCTCGAAACCTTAGTAATTGATACTAGAAAAGGATGTATCCGAGTATTAAGCCCACAACCATTATGATGATACTGGTTAATGTCATATTGTTGTCGACCCATTCATCAAGCTTATTCATTCGAAGTTCCTCTTTCTTTGCTAATCATGTCAAAACCATGTTCAATACCATGAGTTACTTCACGTAAGAGTGTCTTATTTGGTGAATTCAAATTAGCTATAACCCGACCAATTTCATTGCCCAAATCACAAAGCTCAATATCACCATCAGGAAGGCGATCAAGTGCTAACTTGAGGTTTGAAAGAAAAATATCTGGGTTCACAAAACCTGAACTAAGCTCATCGAAAACCTCATTTCGGTTAGCCATTAAATCATCTGTAATCCGCTCTACCTCGTCGGCGAAAGGCACCCAATCAGGCTTTGTTTCGGTCTTGGTGAGTAAATCACTGTGGGCATTATAAGGAGTAATCCCTTCTAACAGCTCTTTTTCGGTCAGCTTTTTCTTGCTCATCTCATACAACCTAGCAGGAATTTTAGATAAGTTGCAGTATAGCAAAATCAGCTAGACTACCGTTAGAGTGAATGCGCTTAAACAAACTTCGCGGCATTTCCATGTTAGAAAGTGGGACGAATAAAACCGATTGTAAACAAACAAAAGCCACCAAGCTTAAACTTGATGGCTTTGATTTTAACTGCTTGTTCAGCAGGAAGGTTGCTTTCTTCCTGGCCTATTCTTAGCTGCCTATGCGGCAGGACACCATTACTATTGAACGAGCTAGCCACACCAGTCTTTCTTAGCTGCCTATGCGGCAGGACACCGATACGCTCTAAAACTTCCGCGTTCTTAGTTTTTCTTAGCTGCCTATGCGGCAGGACACGTATCGAATTGTCAGCTATACAACGCGCTCTATTTCTTAGCTGCCTATGCGGCAGGACACTGTTAACTATAGTCACTAAGCTGTTAATTCTATTGGTTTTACATCACAAAACCCCAAAATACCCTTTTTATTCTTAGTTCTGTAAGCCCTTGTTTTTAAATCTCTAAAAAAGAGCTTTAGAAAGAAGGTCAAAAACGAAACTCAGGTACCGTGCCTTTTCTTTCTTGATTGGTGGCTAAACCGTAGCTATTAAAGTTTGCTGTACCGCGCTCACTAACAAGCTCCTTTTGTACAAACAACATATAATCTTCCCCAGATGAACCGCTGGAGATTGGTATTCGATGAAAACTATCGATGACACGATCTTCATTAGTGGCTGGTAACGATGGTTCAACACCAGATAGTTCGGCTCTCGCCATGCTACGTTTGATTCGACGCTTCTTAGAGCCTAAAAAGCTTTTCCCGATCGTTTGGTTACGGACAAACCGCACCTCAGCCGCAGTGTCTGGTACCTCACAGACACTGGAGATCTCAAACAAACCTTCATTTACCATCACAGAGAAATAGGGCTGAAAAGAGAGTCCAACCATCATCTCCTTATCTTCGGCAACAAAGGCAATAGTTTGGCCGACTGTCGATTCATTCCAATCAGGAAAGCTCACACCAATCCTATTCATCGCTTGTCGGTTATTCACCATAAACAAGTGCATTTGGGATATACACCTTCCTGCCAATAATTCATGGTCGGCTTGTGCAGGTATGTAACGTATTAAGAAATAGTAACGCTTAGTCATATCTATCCCTTACTTCGCTTTGGAACAATTGAATAGGCCACCTTTAATCAAGACAGACATAATAAAATGCACATCATTTGGGATGGCTTGAGACGCTGTCATACTTTCAATCCAGTTCTCTGTATTTCTGAGCAGTTGATAGAAGTCGTTTCCATGCGCTGAGTGTCGCCTTGCTATAACGTATTCTCGGTCTGCCCCGTATTCATTCACTCTTAATGGCTTATCTGCATCTTCATGCCACCAATCGTCAATCGATTGCAACGCTGCACCAACTTTTTGACCATGAAATGCAACAGTTTCCTTTCCGTCCAATAGTTCGACAGTAGCTAACTGCTTAGTAGGAACACCATCTTCTCGGCTATCCAAAAACTCTTGACTTGGGTAAACCTCATCTCCCCAACCAACTCCAATTTTAGCTTTGACATCCATATAGAAATATTCGGTTGGGTCAGACAGGGCTCGCATCAAATAGGCTGTGAGCTTTTCTAGGCATTCTGCTGAAGCCTCATCCCAATGACCATACCAAGAAAGCTTTGTTGCGTTTTCTACAATCAAGGTTTCTGAATCACTGATGGTCACTTCTATCGACAGCTTTCGACACTCCCTGTTTCTCCAAAGCCAACGGCCAAGCAGTATATTCTTCGCGTATCGATGAGCTAACTCATGATAGCCATTGAGCTCTTTATAAGTATTAGCCAGTAACGAAAGCTTACTGCGCACTTCATCATCACTACAGATATCTGGGGTTAGAGAATTGGCTCGAATTCGAAGCGGGAATGCACAGTAGATATCATCAACCCCAGGTTTGACATAACACTCTTCGATGAACTGAGGATTGGAATGAGCTAAATCTTGTGGAGCAACATTCTTTTTTACAAACTTGCTCCCTTTATATGCTTCTGCATAACCACCTTTTGGTGCTCGCAGCCTAGTTCTATCAATTTCAAGGGGACACATCTCACCACTTTTCGAAAGATGGTAGAAATATGCTTTGCCAGCGGAAAGAGAGCGTACGTAGCTCAGCTGAGTACAAAGTTCCATAAACGATTAATCCCTATAGTTTTTTATAAGGATAGTTTCGCTACTGCATTCTATCGACCAAAAGGCATGGTTTAAAAAGTGATCTCTTCCACTAAAACGTACTTCTATCGGGTTTACTCGCTGAGCAAGCCCTATCGCATTCTCTGCATAAGCGTGACAACTGGTGATTGAGTTGCCCCGTTTAGTTGGTTGTTCTAACAAATGGTAGCCAATAGAAACTGGCAAATTATCAGCGTCTTTAGTAATAAAACGCTCTAGCTCATCAAAATCACTCGGCTGGTTCTCACTTGGATATAACCATCGTCCGTATGCTGGCAACCCTTTTATGACATGGAAAAGCTCGCTCCTACTGGTAAACGTCCTTAGCCACTCAATCTGCGTCGATAGCTGTGGTTGGTATAATGCCCCTCCGGCAAAAGCTACGGGAAGTGCCGTTTTAAGCGCGGACTTAAAATCTGAAATTCGGCTGTCACTGTGGACTCTGATAACTAAGTCTATTTCTAGGTCCGCCAATCGTTCACTACGAATAGTTGGTCGCTTCGAGTTAGAAACCGTTCGTGCTTTGGCGACTGAGTTGGGCTCGGTAAGCTTCGCTGTCGGTTGAATGTTCTCGCTTCGAACATAAAAAGAGAAACTCGAAAACTCAAACGGGGAATCACAATTAACTAGCTTATTAAACTCTCTTTGATAATGGTGCATGAACCCCCAAATAGCCGTCAAAGAAGGAGCACCACACAGGTATGGGCTACTCATTGCGACCGCATCTTGCACTCTCATTGATGACAAATAGATATACTGCTCACCCGTTACCTTATCTTCATTGCCATTTGGTTTACTGAGTTGTTCAAGTACCCATACAATTTGGGCTTTGGCGACCTGCATAAGCTTAGGATGATAGGCAAACTTTGCGGCATACCTATTATTTTGAAACGCGAGATGTAAGCGGCAGTTAAACTCACTAGCTAACGAGCCTAGGTCCGATTCTGGTAACGCCAAAAAGGCTTGAGCTAAAGTATCATCATGTTCCAATTGCTGTTGATTAGGGTCAGCGTCAGCGATATCTCTTAACTCAATTAATGGAAGCATCCACAGGGCTATCTGCTTTCGCAATATCTTACTTCTAACCTTACGAGCGCTCTCCCTTTGCTTCTGTGTTTTTGATGGCTCTGAACCAATTAGATGATTTAACACCTGACAAAATTTGGCGTTAGCTACCTGATAGTCATCAAAGTAGTGACCACTCTTTTTGCGACTTTCAGTTAACGTCCCACCCTGCGCTAGTTTGACGTCTAGCGGGTAGTTAAGGACTTTCATATGCCCACCTAAACTGCCACACAGATTCCCGATACTTGCCGAGTTTGGCAATGACGAAGACACAAAGCTGAGCTTACTTTCTCGACTTCTCGATCTCACCTCTAACTCGCTCTGAATAGCATGACTGACCACAGGGGTGACCGAGACATAATCATCCTCCCATGGAAACCGTAGTTGCTTGCTGTAAGTACTGACACTGTCGGGAAAACTATTCTCAGGGAGCTCTTCTGCCAGTGTATTTTGTAAGCGAGTAAGTGACTTAACACCCAAACCAAACTCTTTAAGCAGATCGAGCCAAACAGGGGTTTCTTGCTGAATAAGTAAAAGAAGACTCACGGACTGTGATTGCCAACGAAAAGGATTCAATAACCACAATGTGTGACGATACACCGCAGAGTTATGCGCCCACCCCAAACGTTGCTCTAATACTGAGCTTGAGATAAACGCCTCGGTTGTAGCAAGAGGCAGTGCAATTATCCGCTGATCTTTAACTCGGCAGTCTGGAAACTTGAGATTATGAGTATGGAACCATTTGATTTCACCAAGGGACGCCTCTAGGTTCTCAGCCGCTTTTAAATGCCTTTTAGCTCGGGCAACATCCAACCAATCCAAGCATCTATCTGATTGATGGCTTGAACTGAGATTGAGCAAGATCGTTAGCGCTTCTTTTTCACACCCATCAACACAGACATCTTCCGTATAGGGCATGAACATCTTCTTTAAAGCAGACTGCTTTACTGCTTCGTCTTCAATTGTTAATAAGTCACTTAATTTCGTCATAATTACCACTCAGGTAGATACACACTTAAACCATCACTTTCAGAGCTCATTCGAGTCAGCTTTGTTTCGATGACACTTCTTAAAGTAAACGCCGATTCATGACTCGCTATCTTTGTATGCATTCGCGGCCTGATCGCGGCTTTAATCTCACCAAACTCATACAGCCGATACACTTCATCCGTTGTGCAAGAGAGCAATGTAGAAGCTTCTAGAGGGCTGAGCAGTACATCACCGATATTTCCTTTCGCGCTTGAAGGTACTGTTGCCATCAGCTGTGTAAAGTACGCTAACACCTGAGTAAGCACGATATTGTGACTCAACTGCCGACTGGGTAACTGACGGCAATCTTTAAGCAGAGCACCAAAAGCTTCATTGAAAAACATCTTCTTCCAATCTTTTACTCGGACGAGCTCTGTCTTCTCTTTCAAAACATCGAAGTCTTGCCACAATGACGTTGGCCATGAGCCGCAGTATTCGATGAATGATTCGAAACTGAAGTCATCGATATTGCCATAACGATTTACATACCAAAGTAAAAAGCCATAGCGCTCAGATAACGTCATTTCTCCTTTTAGTAATCCCAAGGGTTTTGAATCATTCCCTGACAACCATTGAGCAACTAATACCTCAACCTCTGGCGCATCTTCTACTGGCGAGTTTCGGAGTTCGAAACCACATTCACATTGGCTAATACTCTCGGTACTTTGGTATTCAAGCCTCGACTTACACTCAGGGCAGTGATGAATCAGCTTACAGCCATGATGTTCACAAGCTTGGTGAGAGATAAATTGCCACTGCTGACGAATGTAGGGTGCTTCGTTAACACACAGAGGGCAAATAGGCGTGAAGCGTTTGCGAAGAAAAGCATAAGGGTAGTCAACACCAAATCTATGAACAGCTTTGTATTGCGGAGAGAATTGAGCTTTTGAATGTGATAGCGCTAAGCGCAGTACACCAAAGTTGTTGAGCTTTAATTGGTTCTCAAGATGGATAAGAACCCGCACTCGCATTTGGCTTGTAGTTTGAGCGTGGTAGATATTGACTCGTTCGAGCTCTAAGGGGAAAGCACCAGCCATCGCCTCATGCTGATCCATGGTGTCGAACCAGATATCTTCGGCGAAATGAGAAAATCGCTCGTAACCTTGCTCTTGCGATAAACGCAACAAGAAGCTTTCGAGCGATTCGTCAGGGTAAAGTTGAATGTCCGTTTTCACATGTCACCACTAAAACTTAGAATTTCTAAGTTTTAGTATTGGCGTTAATCCTAATAATTCAAATTCTATAGAGTCAAATTGTGACTAGAAATCAATTCCAGGATTACCGCCTTGGCATTTAGGGCACTTTCTCTGGAATACTTGGCCGCTACCTAATCATTTAACTAATGTGGCATTATGCCTTTCGGTCACCCACAGAGCCATACCGTTCGAGTGCAATAGACCATGGCAAAGGATCGATAACCAATTGTTTTTGGTACCAGTCAAGTCATCGTTTCTTTCTAAGCAATCTTCTATGCCTTCTATCGTTCTTTCCTCCGTTATTGCTCTTCTTTTCGGTAAAGTCTGAATCACATTTGAAGGCCGTTCGTTTAGTTTCCCTAGTTGGCCTTTAAGCCATTTTTTGATTCCAGACTTAATCACAATATTATTAGTATGATATTTTATTGAGGCTATCTCCGGATGAGCAGGGTCAACATATATGACTCTTATATCAAACCATCGGTAGTTGCTTCGGGGAGTAATTTGGCAGCTGAGTAATCTTTCAGACATGAAATCGTCAAAATATGGATGTAAAACTCTTGCTTGAGTGGCTACATTACCTTTCAAGGCAGTCCCGCGCTTTAAATTACAGTCACAAGCTGCTACCAAATTCTTAGAGAAAATTGCCCATACTTGGTAGTCAGACTTCGGAAGAATATGGTCACGAGTAAACGGCTTAAACCCCCCACACATTGGGCAAACGTCAGGAGAGGAATCCTTTATCCGATCTAAGTAATTGATAGCTGTGGGTGGTGATGAATAATGACTAAGCAACCCTGATTTTAATTTAGCATCTATTTCAGGGGTAGTAATTAACCAAGGGTTACCGCGATGAATCTCATAATCATTGTATGCCTGAATCAAGACTTGTTTTTGGATCCTCAATTCAGGATAACTTGTTTTATCAAGGCTATCATTCTCAGCTAAAGCATCTAAGCAACCGAGGTCATCAACTCTAATTGGAGTTAGTTTTTTCATGACTTAGTCTCGAACATAGATTTCAAATCCATTAAAGCACTCAATGATAATTCTTCACTTAACTCTTTTTCAACAGAGTTAAATGTTTCACCTTTCAATTTTCTAAAGATCTTATCTGTCAAACGATTTTCAACATCTTCGTTAAAAACGAACTGAGATATAGATTCAATATCAGCACCAAAAGTTCTTAATCTAGGTATCGATATATCTATTACATCTGAGTTCTTTTCATCACTAGAAAAAATATGAACTTGTTTACGGCCAACTTCTCTCACAAAGTAAGGTGAGTGAGTTGCTATAACAGCAAAAGAGCCTGTGTGTTCTAACAGGTAGTCTAATAATTCAACAAATTCACCGATGAAATTCGGGTGCATATGAGTTTCAGGCTCATCCAACACTATAAGCGTCCCATTTTCAATATATAAGCAACATTGTAAAGCAAATTGAACAAAAGTAAGTTGACCGCTACTTAGCGAATAATATTCATCACCGACTTTGATTACAGGCTGTTTGCAACTCTTAACTAGATCCGCAATTTTTAAACCCTGTTCAATAAAACCATCTACAAAATTTAGTTTCTCTACAGGAATATACTCATTATCATTTACCTTCAAGTATAAAGAGCTAATATCCATAGCTTTTGATAAAGCACTTTTAAAAATATCAATACGATAGCTCTCATTGATATAACTATCACTTCTCAGTAGTTGTTCAAACAAGTCCCCGATGGTTCTGTTGTTACCAGATGAACGGTTTAAATCAATCTTTCGATAAAATAACTTTTGACTATTTGAATATTCGCCTGGAAAAGTCGAGCTTGCTTCCCCTGGACTTACAAGGGCTAGAAGTCGGTTTATCATCGGTTGATCGAGAGCATGATCGTTGGTAAAAATTGATGTCGTATCTGGCTCAGACCTTTTTAAAAGTGCACGGCACAGTTTGTTTAGGCTTTGGCTTTTTCCAAGTCCATTTTTACCGATCAGTACACTTATATGACTTGGCATCAGTGATTTACTATCAAAATTAAAATTAATTTTATGGTTATTTTTAAAACCATTTAGTTTAAATTCTAAAGTAAATGAGTTTGAAATTGCTGAGTAATTTTCAAACTCAATTCCTTTGATTATTGAGTCTGCATTATGAAAAGCAAAAAAAGATTCAGAGTGACGCATAAAAGCTCGGCTAAACACATTGGAATCAATGATTTTTTCGTAGAGACCTTTAGAGTGGGAAAAGTTATTATTAATCAATATGTTATTTAGTGACCTCAATAATAAGTCAGTACTTTGAACCCCCATATTTAGAACTACTTTTCTATACTCTTGTAGATTTGGAAAGTGCGTAAAGAAGATGAAGTCATCACCATAGCTTTGTTGCTTTAACGCTTTATCAATATTTCCTAGCAATTTTGCATGCTCTTTTCCAATATCCTCCAAATCAACTTTTGGTAAAAAACCAATTAATAGTTCACCTTCTAAAAACGTCTGATTATCAAATAAGCAGAGCTCGTAAGTCGCATTAATATTGTAGCCGAAATCATTCCAATCCCCGGACTGCTTGATCACAACCTGACCAGCAAGAGGTGTGGGTGGAGTGTCATTACTTTCACAAAATACAACATCAAATCTTGTAAGAATCATTAATTATATCGCCTGTTCAACAATAGCGTCAGTAAGGTGTAGTTGAGTGTTTTGAGAGCCCTTTAAACGAACTTTAAGCAGATCACAAAGAACTACTAATTTCTCAACTTGTTTAACTATCCTCAACTGTTCTTCAAAAGGAGGTAAAGATACACAGAATGCTCGAATCAAAGAAAGATTCAAATTACCCTGAGAAACCCCTTTTCCTAAAGTATTCCTTTCAGAAAAACCTCGACCTAACGGGGAATTTAACCATAAAACCAGATACTTAGAGTTAACTGAACACCTATGAGGCTTAAGAAGGCCAGTACTCACATAAATAGCAAATTCCAAATCTGTATCTATCATTGCAGCCTCACCAATTCCCGCCCCAACTCGTGACAGCAGAATATCTTCATATTCAGGGTTTCTATTTTTTATATAAGATTGATAATGTTCTTCTGATACGTATCGGCAATTTTCAGGCATAAACCGAAAAGGCTTAACACACTGAGCTGATATAAATGGACGCCCTTCATCAGTGTACTTTGGAGTTTGATGTGTTCCATCGGTAATTAGAGAGCACAAATCCTGCATATGAGAAAAACACCATCCATTCGGCAGTTCAAACGGCTTTTCATCATCAGAAATCGGTGGCAGTGCTTTTTGCTTTTTGATTTTCTTTTCTTTGATTAACTGCGCTTTTTCTTCCGCAATACGTTCGAGTAGTTTTACAGCAGGTTCATCATTTGGGTCTTGTGGGACAAGCTTACCCATTACTGCCAGTTGCAGGATGGTTTGTTTTAGCTGGTCGATGCTCGCTTCGGTGGTGAACAAGGTATCGAAGTGCTCGCTGATTCGAGCCCAGTTTTGTATTAGCTCATCGGCATCAGAAGAGTTGGTTAACGTGTCTAGCAGCGTTGTCACCAATACCTGATGGGCTTCAATGCTGGCTTCGGTTTGTTGCTCTAGTTGGTCGCAGAGTGTCATGAGTTCATCGACTTTAGCGACGATACGGTGTTGTTCTTTTAGAGGTGCAACAGGAACTATTACAGATACTACTGAGCTTGTATTTAATTCGACTTGTTTCGTTGACCCAGAAACTAATGCCTTCTCATGGTCTGGTTGTATTCTAGCTTGTACCCCTGGTGCCATAATGAAACACCATAAAAATCGGCTATAGAAATTGGTTGGGCGAATGACAGTAACGTGTGAATCGGCAACGATACGCTTTTCAGGAATATTAGTAATCACATTTGCACGACCAACAGTGCCTGTACCTGTAGAATTCCATAGAATATCATTGTCTTGCAAATATCTTTCTTCCTGATATTTTTCAAGACTTTCATCAGTCACATAACGAGCAGGTGATAAATCAAATCCAGAGTTTTGCACACACTTTTGGGATACTACTTGTACACTTCCTGATTCAGCATACTTAGGTCCTTTCCCTCGCTGAACATATGTCGTCAAATCTTGTAAATGAGCCCATTCCCAACCGACTGGTAATACAAAACTTTTTTCTTCGTCTGATATTTCAGGTAAGTTTTTCGGCTTTTTAATCTTCTTCTCTTTGACCAACTGCGCTTTTTCTTCCGCAATTCGCTCAAGCAGTACCGATGAAGGTTCATCTGTTGAGTCCTGAGGCACTAACTTACCGCGCACGGCTAATTCTAAAATCAGCTCACGCAGCTTCTTCACACCATAAAGCTCACGCTTTTTGCTACTGCCACGACCAGAGGATGACTTGGTTTTAACGGTTGAAGTCCAAACGTCGATATTGTCGGTGATCAACTGATTCATAGAGGTCTGTTCTACACTCATTATTCAGCACCGCCCACGGACGAATTCAGGGCTTCACCTAGAATGCCTTTAAGTTGATTACGAAGCTGAGAGATCTCTTGCTGCTGCTGTTGGTAGCTCGCCAGTAACTCTTGTGGATCGTGACTTATCACTTCACCTTGATATGGGTTTTTAATATCTAGGTTGAAGTTGCGCTCAATGATATCGGCGATTGGCACTTTCCAAGCGTGATTATTTTCTACACGGCTTGCAAAACCGTCTTCTTCATTGCCCCACCAATCAATCTCTTGTTGGAACTCTTCGAACTTCATTGGTTTGGTTTTGCTGTAGTTCTTCACGCCTTCAGGGTATGGGTGCTCGTAGAACCATACATCTTTGGTTGGCTTGCCTTTGGTGAAAAACAGAATGTTGGTTTTAATGCCTGTGTATGGGTTAAATACCCCATTAGGTAAACGTACAATGGTGTGCAGGTTACACTCCTCACACAGCATCTTTTTGATTTTGGTTTTAACGCCTTCACCAAACAATGTGCCGTCTGGCAATACTACCCCTGCTCGGCCGCCACTTTGCGTTTCTGAGCCTTCGTCTAACACTTCGATGATCAGCTGTAGGAACAAGTCAGCGGTTTCACGAGTTTGCATTTCGGCTGGGAAGTTCTTTTCAATGCCGTCTTCTTCTGTTCCACCAAACGGAGGGTTGGTCGCAATCACGTTGATGTTGCTGTCCCAACTTGAAAGCGGCTTATTAAGCGTATTACCGTGTTTGATTTGCACTGGTACTTCAATGCCGTGCAGCATCATGTTGGTGATACACAGTAGGTGTGGCAGTTGTTTCTTTTCGACACCGTGGATCTGCTTTTGCAGTGTTTGGTGATCGGCTGCTGTTTTCACGTAGTTGTCTTTCACATGGTCAAACGAACACGCAAGGAAGCCACCCGTACCCGTTGCAGGGTCCATAATCGCTTCGCCCAGTTTTGGATCTAAACGATTAACGATGAAGCGTGTAACAGCACGTGGAGTATAGAATTCCCCCGCGTTACCTGCACTTTGCAGATCTTTTAAGATTTGTTCGTAGATATCACCAAACAGGTGACGCTCTGACGAGTCGGTAAAATCTATTTCGTTCAGCTTGTTAATCACTTGGCGCAGCAGTGTGCCGTTTTTCATATAGTTGAAGGCATCGCTAAACGCTTCTTTAGCAACAAAGCCACGCGGGTTTAGGTCTACTGGCGCGGTTAGGTTTTTCAGTTTGTAGAAAAGGTCGTCGTTCACAAACTCAAGCAGTTCATCACCAGTGATACCTTCAGCATCTTGCGCCCAATTACGCCATAGATATTGTTCTGGGATTGGTGATTTGTAGTCGTCCAGTTCTAGCTCTAACTCTTCTTCTTGAGCGTCAAATACTTTAAGAAAAAGTAACCAAGACATTTGACCAAGGCGCTGTGCATCACCGTCGACACCCGCATCTTTACGCATGATGTCTTGAATGGATTTTATAACTGAACTGATAGACATGTTTTTCTACTTTTAAACAACTGAAATTTGTGGCGAATTATAGCAGAACTAGGTCAAAAAAAATGAAGTTAGTTCTATGAAACCATAGATATAAGATTCATTAATCTATAGCCTGAACTTATAAAATTATAATCATAAATACAGTTGGCTAAATAATGAAAATAGAATGCCCTCGTTGCCAGAAGGACAATGAGATTGAATTTGCAGAAAACATATCGTGTTCAGAGTGTGAGAAGAGTTTTAAAGGGTTTAAGTTCAGCAAGCGAAAGCTCGTTTCTGCTAGCTCCGCTTTACTGGTTGGAGCCCTAGGGGGTTACGCTGTTGAAAGTGGGTTAGACAAAGAAAGGTATCCTCTCGAAGTGGAATACGCGATTGTCGATACTTGCGTGAATTCTAGCAAAAACATGGTGTCCGTAAGTTGGTATGAAAGTAAACGGGAAACTTGTTTATGCGCATTAGAAAAAACAGAAAATGATGTGGCATATTCAGACTACAAATCAGATCAAGCTATATTTCTTCGCACATTCAAGCAACACGCCAACAGATGCTCATAAAAAGAGAGGCAGCATTATGCTACCCCTCTTTTAATTATTAGCGCTTAGGTGTGTTTCCGCGACCACCGCCCGATGGTTTGCCCGTCGTGCTTGGGTAATTTGGATTCGGCTTAGCGCCACCTTTAGGTGTACTTGAAGCTGGTTTGTTCATGATGAACTCCTATTTCCCTTGTTTTTGGTTGTGAGCCGCTGCGCGTTGAGCTCGGCCAGCAAAGTCGCCTTTAGGAACTTGCCCACCGTTTTGTTTTGCGGCATTACCTTGAATGCGAGCAGCGGCTTCTGGTGTCATTGGTGCTTTTGATTTAGTCATGATTTTATCCTTAAAAATATCGTTATTAATGTGTCTTCGCTAAGACCAGGTAATATTAACTAAGGGGTTGGGGAACTATGGGGACAACTACAAAACAAAAGCAAAAACAGATTCAAAATACTTTAGACGCATTAGGTTGGAGCCATCATCGGTTTGCTGATGTACTCTACGAAGAGCTCAATGATAACGACGATTTTAAAGAAACAGACAAAGAGAATATCCGTAAGCTTGGTCAAAACATCAAAAAGCAACTAAAGCGTGATTCGACGCCCGAAGAGCGCCTCAATAAGTATTTACAAGTACTGTTTGAACACCCTGACTATCAAGCTCTCAACTTAGGCAATATTTTACCTAGATATATTGATCACAACTGCATAAGCGGAATGTTAGCCGATCAGCTTGCACTACTCTCATCTGAACTGGATCTCTTCGATGAAGACAAAAAAGGCCGCTAAATTAGCGGCCTTAAAGGTTTTCGTATCTACACGGTGTGAATATTGTTAAGCAGATTGGTAGATAGCAGCTTCCAGTTCATTAACCGCTTCTAAATATTGCGGTTTGCCACCAAAGCCTTTCTTAATGATTTCTAACGGTCTGCCCATTTCATCAAAAGGTTTCACTTTAAGAACGTGGATGTTTTCGATCTCTTGCACACCTTCATCGGCATACTTATCAAGAAGGTTGTTCAGTACCTGCTGCGCTGTATCACCATATTTAGTGAAGTAGTTACGCTTCTTCACGTTATCGGCACGTTCTTTACGAGTTAAAGCGGGTTGGTCGTAAACGACATGGCAAATCATATCGAATGGGTCCATGTCTTTACCCACTTCGTCTTCTAATGCTTCCCATAGAATACCGGCTTCGGCTAGCTCATCGATAATAGCTTGCTTGCGGTCAGATTCGTTCCAACGCTTGGTAAACTCATCTAAAGAAGAGAACTGTTTCACCATGGTTTTTCGGGTGTAGTCTTTAAATGACTCGGTCACAAGCTTACCGTCTGAATCGTAATATTGGACACGTTCAGCGAGCGCTTTTACTGGAACTCCATTCACATGGAATTTGCGAACTCGATTCTCATCATCCCAATCGTCTGCACCGCCTGTACTTTCAGGGGAGTTTCCAAAATCTTCGCCATAGGTAGCCTCTGGCTCTTGAATTGAATCAGGGTCAATGTCTTCATCACCGAACGGGTTATCAGCGTCGACATCATCAACGCCGTCGATGATGTCATCTAAATCGTCTTCATCTTCAAACTGCTCTGGAGTCGTGACCTTCACGCGTTCTGGTGTTCCGTCGAAGCGTTCATCAGCAAATAGTTCTGTCGCTTTTTTGAAATCAAGGATGGTAAACCAAAGCTTGCCGTAACGATCATCAATACGAGTTCCACGGCCAATGATCTGCTTGAATTTGGTCATTGACTTAATTGTCTGATCTAAAACAATAAATTTACAGGTTTTTGAGTCGACCCCTGTAGTCATTAATTCCGATGTTGTTGCTATTACTGGATAAGCTTTTTTGGGGTTAGTAAAATTCTCAAGCTGAGCTTTGCCTATTTCATCATCACCCGTGATTTTCATTACATACTTATCATTTTTCTTAACTTGCTCAGGGTTCAAGTTTACCAATGCACGGCGCATACGCTCAGCATGATCAATGTCATTACAGAAAACAATGGTTTTAGACATTGGGTCTGTACGCTGAAGATAGTTTGTAATAGTCTTTGCGACTAGTTCCGTTCGATCATCTATCACCATAGTACGATCATAATCACTTTGGTTATAAATCCTATCTTCAATAAGCTCACCGTGTTTATCTGTTTGCCCCTTAGTTGGCCTCCAACCTTGAACATCAATGTCAATATCCACACGGACTACTTTGTACGGAGCTAAAAACCCATCTTCTATTCCTTCTTTCAAAGAATAGGTGTAAACAGGTTCACCAAAATATTCGGCATTAGACACAACATCGGTTTCTTTCGGTGTTGCTGTTAATCCAATTTGTGTTGCAGAGTCAAAATACTTTAAGATTTCACGCCAAGCACTCTCTTTTGAAGCACTACCTCTGTGGCACTCATCGATGATAATTAGGTCGAAAAAATCTGGTGATACTTGCTTAAATACCTTTTGATGATCTTCTTGCCCTGTTGTTGATTGATATAGAGCCAAATGAACTTGATAAGCAGGATCTATTTCTCTGCCTGAAATTTTCGTCATTACATCAGCGAAAGGAAGGAAATCTTTCCTCATTGGATCATCAACTAAAAAGTTACGGTCAGCTAAAAATAAAATTCTCTTTTTTGCCTTTGCTTTCCATAGCCGCCACATTATCTGGGAAGCTGTATATGTTTTACCTGTACCTGTTGCCATAACAAGTAGTATACGATCTTGTCCATTTGCAATAGCTTCAATTGATTTATTGATAGCTTGGATTTGATAATAACGGGGGAGCTTACCGTCATCATCTACGTAATAGTCTTGAGTGATGATCGGCAGGTGTTCGGTTTTATAACCTTTCCAAATGCAGTACTTTTCCCACAGTTGTTGTGGTGTTGGAAAATCTTCTAATCGAATTTCCGTTTCTAATTGAGTTGGGTTGGTTAAGTCTCGGAAAATAAAACCATCACCATTCGAGGCAAAAACAAACGGAACCTCTAGCAGACCTGCGTACACCATGCCTTGTTGCATCCCTTTGCCAACTTCATGCTTATTGGCTTTTGCCTCAATCACTGCAAGCGGCATACTAGGCTTATGATAAAGTACGATGTCAGCTGATTTTACTTTCTGACGAGCAGCTGCTTGGCCTCGAACGATCACCTTACCATCGCGCAGTTTCACTTCTTGGCGAATCTGAGTCATATCATCCCACCCTGCCTCTTTAATCGCAGGAAGTATGAATTTGGTAATGATGTCGGTTTCAGATAACTTAGCTTTATTAATACTGCTGACCATTCGGATTACTCGTAGAGAGACTCAATAGCTAATCAGTATATCGTAAAGCCAATATAAATCCGAGTGCGCATTATTCACGGTGTGATTAAGTGAATGTAGCGATAACTCTTTGTTTAAAATCACCTAAACGTAACTCATCATAACCCTCGAAATCAGAGTAAAAAGCGTTTTGAACCCCATCGATTTTTGACCAATTTAGTTGAGTTGAGGACTCCCCAGATACCATAATCTTATCGTTCGATAAAACTATAGGAGTAAAACTCTGCGCCTTATCTGATTCATCAGTCTGTTCATTCGATTTAACAAATAGACACGACTCTGGAATGTCCTGCTCAATTCTTTCAGCAAACCCAATCAAACTTTCTTCGGCAAAGGTATACAACCACGCTTCTTGGTTGGGTGAATCATTGATTCTTAAAATTCGCCCGAGTACTTGCCTGAAGTAAAGTTCCGTTTTTACCGAACTCATATGACAGCAAACCTGCAGCCTTGGAATATCCGTTCCTTCACTTATCATCCCAACACTGACTATCCACTGAACCGTTGAGTGACGAAAGGACTCAATCTCATTTAACGGATTATCATGATGATAAGTCACTAAGCATGCTGATTGATTAAAGTGCTCAACAAGTCGCTTTTGAATGTCCTTAGCGTGCTTAATAGAAGATGCGACCACCAAGCCTCCAGCACTTGGGGACTCTTGCCTTATCTGCGCTAGCTTTTGGCAACCACTATTTAATATGTAATTCATAGCGTCTTCGTTGTGAATGACACTTTGATAAGACACATCAGATTGTTTAAGGCAATCAAGAATAGAGGCGAAATGTTGATTGTCCCTGCCAGCCTTAACACTCAGGTGTTCATTATCGATTAAAACGATTTTAGGGCGGCGGCATACTTTATCTTCAACGGCCTGTTGCAAACCATATTGGTAATCGCAAACCACCTTGCCATCGGGGTCGGAATACTCAGCCATGACAATCGGTAGTCGATCAGAACGCCAAGGAGTGCCCGACAGCGCTAATGTGTAACGGGCAAAACCTTGGATCTTACTGACAATTTCTAACCCCCATGAATTTGACCGCCCATCATCATCAAACGAACAATGGTGGATCTCATCAAATACGACTAAGACTCGATATTTACTGACTGTGTCCCAGAAGTTCTCATCTAAAAAACGGATGGATTGATAGGTGTAAGAGCCCCCAAGAGAACCCAAACCTCCATTAAAGGAACATTCGAGCTTCCATGAAAAGGTCTTTTGCATCCCTTCCGCAACAGTCAGTGAAGGAGAGAAACACAGCACTAAGTCAATCATGCCTTGTTCAAATAACCTACTCGCCACCTCGGCGGCCATAACGGTTTTACCAGCTCCAGGAGTCGCTTGGCAGAAGAAGTGTGAATGCTTGTTTGAAGTGAATTTCTCAATAGCTTGAGCTGCACACTCGGCTTGCCATGCTCTTAACATTGAGGGGCCTTGCTTTGCGCGACTTGCATCCAGTTGGTTAGTGCATTAATTCTACCCAATAGCTTGGCTGAGCGTTCTCTTGCTGCATTAAATAGCGGCTGCATATCGTGCTTGTTGTTTGGGAAACGCGTTAACAACGATTGGTATTCCTCAATCTCGCCTAGAGTAATCGCCAGCTCACCTTCATGCTGTTTCTTCTCTTGCTCTAATGCATTTATAGAGTATTCCGGAGACTGAACAGCTATTGAATCGACTTTAGCTTTCCTATTTCGAGCCGATCTAGGCTCAATTGTGAGCGCTTTGAATTCGTTAGTTTGATGGTAACGTTTGTCTCTGCGAGTCCCAATAACAGAAAGCCAGCCTTTCTCCTCAAAAGATAGAAGTTGCTTATAAACATACTTCCGCGCGTCGTCCTTGCTCGGGAAAGCTGAAGTACCGTTTAACAAAGCATCCCTAGCTTCTGTGACGGAGAAATTATCCATCCCTTTTTCAATCAATAGGTTAAACATGTGAGGGTTAATTCTGATTACTTTCTTCATGAGACTCTTACAGGCAATAAAAACTTAGGATTGCTAAGTATACAAAAATCAGTAAAACTTAGACAATCTAAGTTATCTAAAGGTTGAAAAGAAATGTGTAAGTGCAAAAAGACAACCCCATCCCAGCGAGGCTCAAAGCTGCGCGTAAAAAAGCCAAGATCACCCAAAAAGATTTAGGGGTGAAAATTGGTATGGAGCAGAGTTCTGCTAGCGGTCGTATGAATCATTACGAGAAAGGCAGGCATGTGCCTGATATTGGTACGCTTGAGCGCATGGCTGAAGAGTTAGACGTGCCGCTAAACTACTTTTTCTGTAGGAGCGAATTGAGCGCTGAGTTAGCGTGCGCCATTGATAAGATGAGTGATGAAGAGAAGGCGGTGTTGTTGGAGAACCTAAAGAGCGAGAAGTAATACTTAAGTTCTAAGTCCATTTTTGATCAATAACATACTCAATGGAATTGCATCCGTAAATCGTGGAGCTAGTATCTTATCTTCTGAAGCAATGGCATTTAGGTTGTAAGACGATCCAGAGTCAATTTGATGAAGACGAAGCTCCTCTACAGGACAATTAAAGGGATTATCCAAGTAGGGAAACTTAAATGAAAACGTGCGCGACAATATCTCTTTGTCTATCGTATCGACGTTCTCATTGAAACTCATAAGTAGTGCGTCTTTCAAGAAGTGCTTTAACGCTCGGCACTCCCCTCTACACATAATAAACAGAGGGTATAACACTTCATTTTTTGTAAGCACTGGCGGTTCATCAAAGCCCATTCTCGCACTCAAACCAGCGACAAATTTAGCAAAGTGCTTTTTTTGCTCCAAGTCAAAACTATAAGATGCCGTTACACTCGAATGGCTGTTAGCTTTCAACAGCTTGAAATAGTTAATCTTTCGTCTCCAACTTAATCGTGAGTTCCATTGCGGCTCTGTCGCTATCACATCAGCATAAGGCATACCAACCAACACAAACGAGACTTTTGCTTCTTCACTTATGTATTTGAACGTATTAGCAATAGCCTGCCTTTCTTCTGCTGTAGAAAACTCCACAAGCTCTTGAATTTCATTGACGATAATCAGCTCAACAGATTTACGTTTAAGTTGCTTTACGACAGCCTCACCAAGAGCAATTTCATTACGTCGTCGGGTACCTCTTCCACCTGACTTTCCATCTAAATCGACTAAAAACTGCGTAAGCGTGTTCTGTTCATTTATGCGGCTTGGAACTCTGGTGCTAAGAACAGGTTGTTTACTCCAAGTTGAACTCGGCGGAAAGCGTGATAAATAGTTGTTAATCAAAGCCGTCTTTCCACTTCCGGCCTCACCAGTTAACAAGAAAGACTCCGGTTCACCGCCAAGGGAGTGATTAAAACGAAGCTGATCGAAAATGGAGTAGATTTCAGTTATAGCTGGATACTCGATAAAGCTGGTTTCAAAGAGTTTTAGTTGCTCAAACTGTCTAGATGTTAAGTTCAAATCAATACCCCTCAATATCTTCAAAATCATCATCAGCTACTTGTTCTGAAACATCGAACACGACCGCAGCTTCTTTTTTTGCCGGAGCCGTACTGATTGAGCTTGGCCCCTCTGAGCCCACATCATTAAATTTTGCTAATTTCGAAGTGTTACCCGTTTTAGGCAAGCTACCCTTATTACTTTTGGCACTGCGGAACCTATCGGTTTCTTCCTGAATACGTTTTTTCATATACAGAAATGTATCCGCAAGCGCCTCATCATCAGCAAGCTGCTTAGTGTTAATCCTGCGTACTTTTTGTATGCGCTCATGTTCAAAAAGGGACAGTCCTTTTGTATATCCAGAGTTGTCTACCGCTGGAACTTTTATGTACCTCTTTTCCGATTCTAGGTAAACATGAATGTAGCTGATATCAGAGGGGTCTGTTTTGGTCCTAACAAAAAGCTTTTTACCATTGTTAGATGCCCAATATTTACGGTATTCAATAAGTTCGGAGGACTGATAACGTAAGTTATGTAGTCTAATCCCTGCCACTCCAATAGTTCGGTGTCTAAGCAAACCTAGCTCAACTCTCAACTGCTCCTTCTCAGTACCAACGTAGTAGGAGGGAGTCCATTCCGATTGGTTCCACTTGTGGTATGGAATATCACGTTCTCTTGAATCTGGTGCCATGTGGTAATAATCGACAATCCATTTATGAAGTAATTCAAGAAATACAGAAACTCTAACCACCGCATCCTTCTTTGGGTTGTAATCTTGTAGTTGAGTAGGGTTGGTGAATGTTTTTCCAGGTAGTGAATTCACTAACCCTTTATTCATCTGATCAAACAGCTTTTCGATCCCTGACTTTCGCCAAGGTTTAGCTGCTTGACTGTATTGGATGTCAGAGACTAGAGGCCGTAACGAATCTTCTAAGCTTTGACTCCAAAATTCAGCACCATTATCGACAACTAAACAGTCAATTTTGCCGTGACAAGGCCATTCATTATCAATGGATGGATACCTTTGCTTTACCCAACTCTTATCTAGTAGCGAGTTCAATAGCGCCTTTCTGACAGAGTCAAAACTAGGCTCTCTAAAGTTGATACTGCACCCAACGATACATTTACTGAAGCGATCATAAAGCATCGTCAGGTAGGGTCGCCCCAAAGGAATATCTAACTCATCATCAATCAGAATAACTGGAACTGGGGTATGGTCAATTTCGACATACTCCATTGGTTTGGTCGAAACTACTTGCTGACCAACCGAGCGAAATTCTCGGTCTGCGTATCTTTTACCAAACCTTGCACTCGCTACCTCATAAGGAGGTAAGTCGTGTATTCGATTGTAAAAAGAACGTTCGGCAATTGGTTTTATTTTCCCCTCAACAATCCCACGATTTAATTGAATCACTCGACTCTTATAGTATCGATATGCTTCAGCAGCACTTAAGCGTTCACGAGTCAGGTATACGCTGTTAATTGCTTCATCAACTAAAGATTGAGAATCGAACTCTTTTTGTCGATTGCCTTTAAACGTATGCTTAGGAATAAGCGCACATGGGTCTTTCCCCGCTTCAAAGTAAGATTTTTTCCAAGTTGCTAAAGTTCGCCAACTCGGGGGAATGAGTTGTAATTCCGATTCCACAAGAGTTAAGAGAGGGTTCAAATTTTTCTCGGTCCATCCGCCTTTTAAACGCTTCTCTACGAACGCGATGATTTTGATACGACGGATAACTTCTTGCTGTACCTTCGGTGGTTGAGAATCAATAGTTGAGGTGATTTCAATAGGTTCATGAATTAGCTCTATTGGAAGCTGCTGAGACTCTCCCTCTGAAGCTTCAAATTCATCAAAGAACCCAAATATGCTGTTAGAGTCCGATGGCATAGTTAACACCAAACGTAGGTTTCGAGGCCAAAGCCAATATTGTTGAGGTCTGTTTTGATTTGCCCCGAAGAGATCCAAGGAAGAGTAGAGATAAGTGTGTCTTGCTCCGATAAACCGAAATACAAAGACACCTCTTGTAGCTGCACCATTTGTTTTCGTTGAATAAACGCCAATACTAGTTTTTGAAACTCAGTCACGGTTCGCAATCCGGAATAACGGTGTAGTAACTTAAAGTTATCTAACGTCGGTCCCATTCTAATTTGTTTCTCAGTAACCAAAACTAAGCGTCTGTTGAACTCATTCAACGCCACTCTTTGTTTCTCTTCAAATCTATTCCTGAAATCAGGTTTGAGAATCTGACTAGAGTGTTTTACTTCGAAGAGGGTTGACTGCTCGTTGTGATTTGTTACTAAAAAGTCTGGGGTATATCGGCACTTACGATTATTGAATTGATAGTGGAAGCCAAAAGGTTGAGAGGTAAAACTTTTAACGTTTGCGTTATATTCGAGGTGAAAGCAGAAATCGAACTCCAAAATAGAGAGAGTGCGGACAACAGCATCATTCTTCAAGCTCATGAACTTACAGATGTTGTGTACGTGAGATGATTTCTTGGTTTGATCGAACATAGCAAATCACTTTTGTTGTAAACCTACAACAAAAAATAGACTATGAAGACTTATGGTGCAAATATGAAGACTTATGATGCAGAAATGAAGAAAGCCTGCAATTTATGCGAACATATATTGCAGGCTTCATAATGGGTGGAAGCCCCAGCCACATCCCGGCACACACGTCGCCTGCTGCGGCTGCTCCCTTCCAGGCCTGACCGAGTTCACAAGTTAGTGTTGCGGGAGGACCAGAGCCTCCATAGATTCTTTTTCTAAGAGGCTTGCCTCAAAGAGTGATTGGATTATTAAGCATCGCAGCAACCATTGCAAGCCCTTCCACCCTATTTTTGAACAATTGCGTTCTAAGTGCTTATCCTTTATTCAACCCATTCGCAAATCGCAGGTAAATTCGCCATTTGCCTGCAGTTGAAAGGTTTGGTTACAGAAGAGCTAAATATCGATGTCTTCATTATCTTCGGTGCGAAGGATGTAGTCTGTCATCCAAGCGGTGCCCAACAAACATAACCACACCACAAAAACGGGACTAGGCACTTCGATACTTGGGGTTATCACCAAAGCCGCAAAACCGACTGTTGGCAATGTCCAACACAACAGCTTATTCCAACGGAAAGTTTTCAAGCGCGTCAGTGTTTCCATCGATGCCATGATACCCGTGACACACAAAGCAACCAAAGCGGCATAAGGTAAATCGGCCATCCATAATGGAAGTATTAAGCCTAATGACCACCAGCTGTGTCGACTGGCTGGTTTAAGATGATTGGCTGCCCACCAAATCACGATGATCGACAAGGTTTGCAGTGTGGTAACCCACGGAACGCCATCAAGCTTTCCTGCGGATTGCGTCACCATGATCCCGACTTGTAGCGTTGCGACGATCAAGCCAGAAATAATCACGACCGACAAACTGCTGCGTTTTGAAAAGACCACCATTAATAGGGGGAATAACACCCATACACTGACAGAGAGCGTGATGGGTTGCAAAGGAAGGGTTAGACCGTAAGTGGTCATGGCAGCAAGCAAAGCTAAACCTGCGATACCGCCCTGCGGTAGAATCCATAATGCAGGAATGACCATTGCAAGTACTGGGATATCTCCCTCACTTAAACTGATTGCTCTCGCGCAAACAACCGCTAATAATGTGGTGATCAAGAACTGAAACGTTGAAAATACCATAGCCCTCTCCTTCTACCGATCCGTGGTATTTATGAACTAGGAACATTTAGTATGGACCAATTTTTGCCCCAAATCTTTGCTGTGATTCACCAAATTCCATATGGGAAAGTAACAACTTATGGAGACATCGCACGTTTTTCAGGATTTCCGGGTTATGCGCGCCATGTGGGTAAAGCGCTGGGTAACCTACCAGAAGGAAGCAAACTGCCTTGGTATCGGGTGATCAATAGTAAAGGTGAGATCTCTTTGAAAGGGGATTCGTTTGACCGCCAGAAAAAGCATTTGCAAGAAGAAGGGATTGAAGTAAGTGACGCGGGAAAAGTTAAACTCAGAAAATACAAATGGCAGCCCTAGAGCTGCCACTAATCGTCTATTCAACTGACTAAATTAAGCTTAATCAAGATGCCTTAACAGTGGCATCGATTTCGAATTAACGGACACCAACCAAACGTAGGTCTGCTTGTTGCGTGTTTTCTACGTCAGTAATCACTGACTTAATGGTGTCAGTAGTGAAACGTAATTTGCCGTCAACGTGAATCGTTGCGCGCATGTTGTAACGGTGGTTAGCTTTAATCTTGTTGTTGTCGTAGCTCAGCTCGAATGCGAACGGTACTTGCTTACCGTCAGTGGTGAACTCTTGAGTCGCGATAACGGTCGATGGTGCGTCAGCCAGTGAGATGTCTTCTAGCGTAACAGTCACTACTGCATTCTCTGGCAATGCAATTCTTTCACGATAGCTTACTGTTCCTGAAATCACTTGAGTGTTCTCTGCAACCACTTCCTGAGAAGCACTGGTTTCTGATGTTGCTTGGCAACCCACAAGTAGGCCAAACGATACTAAAGACGTAATAAGAATTAGAGCCTTTTTCATATTCAATTTCTCTCAACATGTTTGCCGGACTCGGCAAATCTACTCACCAATTATAAGAGAGCTTTCATATTCTGTCTCGAAACCCTATGATTTATTGACAGATATCTGACTAAGCTGAATGATTAACACCATAATCTGACACCTATTTTACCAAGAGGCATGCTGGCGATGAGTCAACCTTTAAATGAATTACTCAATTTACTTCAGCTAGAGAAACTAGAGGAAGGCCTGTTCCGCGGGCAAAGTGAGAACCTAGGTCTGCCACAGGTATACGGCGGTCAAGTATTAGGGCAAGCGCTTTCTGCTGCTCGTTATACGGTTCAAGACGACCGCAGTGTTCACTCGTTCCACAGTTACTTTCTATTTCCCGGCGACCCTGAAAAACCCATTATTTACGATGTTGAGAACCTAAGAGATGGACGCAGCTTTAGTACACGCCGCGTGAAAGCGATTCAAAATGGCCGCCCTATTTTCTATCTTACGGCTTCTTATCATGGTGATGCACCCGGCTTTGAACACCAGAATGAAATGCCAAACATCCCAGGGCCAGAGAATTTTGCATCAGAAACTGAGTTAGCGAGTCACATTGCTGAATTTTTGCCTGAGAAACTGCGTAAGACTTTCTGTGGCGAAAAGCCGATTGAGATGCGCCCGGTAACAATAGTGAACCCGCTTAACCCTAAGAAAGCCGACCCAAAACAATACCTTTGGGTGAGAGCAAATGGCGCGATGCCAGACAACCAATTGATTCACCAATACCTGCTTGCTTACGCATCTGATTGGGGGTTCTTGGTGACGGCGCTTCACCCTCACGAAGTTTCGATCATGACACCCAACTTCCAAGTGGCAACGATTGACCACTCAATCTGGTTCCACCGCCCATTCAAGATGGATGAATGGCTGCTTTATGCGATTGAAAGCCCAACGGCAGCTAATACTCGCGGCCTAGTTCGTGGCGAGATCTTTAATCAAAAAGGTGAGCTCGTAGCGACTGCCGTTCAAGAAGGTGTGATGCGTTTTACTAAATAGCGATCAAGTAATACCAATCGTAGTAAATAACTGGTCATCCTAGCTTGTTAAAAACCTCGATAACTTCGTTAGAATTTTTGATTGTAGAATAACTACTTATCAGAAAATTCTGCCTTGTTCTCAAGCTTTTTTCCTGCGCTATTCCTGAACACTTACTTACTGTGATTGGTATAAATAGCGAACAAACGCTTTTTGCAAGCCCAAAATATTTACGAGAAAACAAAAAGAGAGGCTAGGTTTAATACCTAGCCTCTCTTTTTAATGATGCTAACGACAAGCTGTCACGTAACAGTCCGTAATCTCTATTCAGCCTCTAGCAAGGGTTCGAATTCACCTTGTACTCGAGTTTTAATTCCATCACCAGCGTCTCGCAGTAGATTAAATGGCGATAACACCACGCCTTTCACTGCGCCCTCTGCGGCGCCCTGAGCTAACTCTTTACTTTTATCTGCCAGCAAATTCGCTTGTGCCAAAATACCCGGAACTTCCGCTCGTAGCATTTCAGATTCGTTAACAATAATAGGGATAGTTTGTTCGCGGTAGGATTTACTTTCAGCGAGCATCGGTGGCATCACATCGACACGATATCGTTTTAATTCAGTCAATGTGGGCGGGATGACATCGGTTCTTACCTGCCCGACTTCCGTTCGGACATTTTTAACTTCATCTAATATCGCAGGGATTTTATTATCGACCGATGAAACGGTTTGATTCACTTTTTCGACGGTCTTTCTGACGTCTTCAACGGTATCTAACACCTGAGGAGCAAGCTCATTAACATGTTCAGCAAACGCTAATAGCTCTTCTACTTTTAGCCCTTTGGTAAGACCGGATAAATCTTCGATCACCTGCGGATAAGTATCAACGATTTCACCGATTTTATTGGTAAACGAATAGATGGTGTAACCCAAATAGAAAATGGCAACGGCCAGTACCAATTGGATAGCAGTAGATACTTTTGCAAACATGAATATTCCTTTTCTTTATCGCAGAGGCGAGATCTAAACTGAGAATATATCTAAACTGAAACGATAGTTAACTTTAGCTAGGTGTAGCTTAAAGAGGCAATGCCGTCGTGTACTTCAATGGCTCCATCGCAAACGTCGAGGTCACATTAGAGATACCATCAATGCTATTCACCAAGCGCTTGTAGAAATCATCAAAGCACTTCATGTCTTTCACCTGAACCTTCATCATATAATCATATTCGCCAGCCATGCGATAAAACTCCATCACTTCTGGAAATTCCGATACGGTGTTTACAAAACGACCATACCACTCATGAGAATGATCACTGGTTTTCACCAATACGAACGCGGTAAAAGCAAGTTCGAGCTTTTCAGGGTTCAATAACGCCACTTTTTTTTCAATAATGCCGTTTTCTTCGAGGCGTTTAAGCCTTTTCCAACAGGGTGTCGTGGTGAGATTGACCGCTTCTGAAATGTCGTTCAATGACAATGTGCTGTCTTCTTGTAACAGCCTTAATATTTTTTTATCTACGGCATCTATCACACTTTCACCAAATCGAATTTAAAGAGAATAATTTTCTACAATTTAAGCAAAACAAAGCAAATATGGCAAAGTTTTTCTCTCAAATTCTAGCTAAATTGGAAGCATACCAATTACAAAGAATTCCTACACTCGATCAGGAGAACGCTTATGTGCACTGACCATCAATGGATTAACAACGCGATTCGTAGAATTGAAGCCGACTACCAACGCTCAGCGGATACGCACCTTATCAAGCTCGAACTGCCAAGTATCGAAGGCATTGATGTTTACCTTAAAGATGAAAGCACACACCCTACAGGCTCTTTAAAGCACCGCTTAGCGCGTTCTCTGTTCTTATACGCTATCTGTAACGGTTGGGTTGGCCCAGAAACAACGATCATTGAATCTTCATCAGGCAGTACTGCAGTATCTGAAGCGTACTTCGCTCGCCTACTTGGCCTGCCGTTTATTGCGGTAATGCCGAAATGCACAGCGAAGAAGAAGATTGAGCAGATTGAATTCTACGGCGGCCAAGCGCATCTTGTTGACCGCTCAGATGAAATTTACGATGAGTCTCGCCGTTTAGCGACTGAACTTAATGGCCATTACATGGACCAATTTACCTACGCTGAGCGCGCAACCGACTGGCGTGGTAACAACAACATCGCGAACTCCATTTTCAATCAAATGCAGATGGAAGATCACCCTGTTCCAGCGTGGGTAGTAATGAGCCCAGGTACTGGCGGCACTTCAGCAACTATCGGCCGCTTCATTCGCTACCAACAGCATGAAACTAAGCTTTGTGTTGTCGACCCTGAGAACTCGGTATTCCACGAATACTTCCAAACAGGCAATGCGAACGTGAAAGGCAATACATTCAGCAAGATTGAAGGCATTGGTCGCCCACGCGCAGAGCCAAGCTTCATTCCTGGTGTGGTTGACGAAATGCGTAAAATTCCTGACGCAGCAAGCATCGCAACCACACATTGGTTGTCTGATATTCTTGGCCGTAAGGTTGGCGCATCAACCGGTACTAACATGTACGGTGTGCTTCAGTTAGCCAGTGAAATGAAAGCACGTGGCGAAACAGGTTCTATTGTGACTTTGCTATGTGACAGCGGCGAGCGTTACCTAGACACTTACTTCAATGACGAGTGGGTAAATAACAACATTGGTGACCTGCAACCTTACGCAGCGAAATTGGAAGCTTTCTCGCAAACAGGTGAGTTGGCTTAACCACAGAGTAAGCACCGACGCCAAAATTAAAAAGAGCCCTTGATGGGCTCTTTTTTGTTTGTTCTGTTAATCAATCACTAACGAGAACAAATTACTCTGGCTTCTGCTTCGCTTCAAATGCCGCGAGTTGTTCAGGCGTCGCTTTTGGTTGATGGTTTTGTTTCCACTCATCGTAAGTCATGCCATATACGCGCTCACGAGCATCATCGATATCAAAATCTAAACCTTGTTGTTCAGCTTCTGCTTTGTACCACTTACTGAAACAGTTACGGCAAAAGCCCGCCAAGATCATCAGGTCGATGTTTTGGACATCTTTGTTGTTGTCTAGGTGTGCTAACAGGCGACGAAAGGTTGCTGCATCCAGCTTGTCTTGTTCTTCTTGAGAAAGATCTTTGTATTTAAATTCAGCCACTTTACTTTCCTTTATTCGATTTATTGTACTAATTCATTGAGCTCTGTGTGTTATACAAAAAAAGCCTGCAATTCGCTAGGAGCAAACGCAGGCTTTTCAATATTGTTACACTATTCCGTGCTCATTAAGCGTACGTGTTCATTAGCCGTGCGTGTTCATTAACCGTGACTGCTTCTTCCCACGTTATCATGGCTGAGTTCTTTATTAAGCTCCGCTTCCACGTGACCCGGAGAGCGTGTTGAGCCGGAAATCAGTCGGTACATCGCAGGGATTACAAACAGAGTTACCAGTGTCGCGAAGCCCATACCGAAGAAGATAACCGTACCTACTGCCACTCGGCTTTCATAGCCAGCGCCCGTTGAGGTAATCAATGGGATTGCACCAGCTAATGTCGTGAACGCCGTCATTAAAATTGGGCGTAGACGTCGAGCTGAAGCATCAATAATCGCCTTTTCAAATTCAATACCACGATCTCGAAGTTGGTTAGCAAATTCGACGATCAAGATACCGTTTTTGGTCACCATACCGATCAACATGATCATACCGATCTGGCTGTAAACGTTGAGCCCTTGACTCATCAACACCAAGCCTAAGAAGCCACCAAAGATACCCATAGGTACGGTGAACATCACCACCAGAGGGTTGATGAAGCTTTCAAATTGCGCAGCCAATACCAAGTACGCGACCAACATCGCTAGCGCGAACACCACTAAGATACTCGATTGGTTTTCTTTAAAATCTTTAGACTCGCCTGAGTAGCTTACTGAAATATCACCCGGTAGCTGCTCAATCGCTTGTTCATCAAGGAAATCCAAAGCATCGCCCAGCGTGTAGCCTTCCATTAGGTTCGCTTTGATGGTGACTGATTTCTGCTTGTTGTAGTGCGACAAACGAATCGATGATGCCACTTCTTCAATATGTGTCAGCGTATCAAGCGTGACTAGCTCACCAGATTGAGTTCGCATGTAGATTTGGCTTAAATCGTTGGCGTTGTTAAAGCTGTTTTCATCACCACGCAGATACACGTCATACTCTTCACCACGGTCAACGAAGGTGGTTTCACTGCGGCCGCCCAGCATGATTTCTAACGTGTCCGAAATATCCGATACGCTCACACCCAGCTCAGCTGCACGCTGCTTGTCTACGGTAACCAATAACTCTGGCGTTTTCTCAGAGTAATCGATGTCCGCACCTTCCATCATTGGAGAGTCTTCAGCGGCTTGCTTTAACAGTTCGCCCCATTTCTGAAGCTCAGAGTAATCAGAGCCACCCAGTACAAATTGCACAGGCTCACTCGAACCACCACGGAAGCCTGGCATGAACGGGAACACACGTACATCAGGAATACCCGCTAAAGACTTACGTACCTCGCCCAAGGCTTGTTGTGCTGTCTCTTCACGTTCATCCCAATCTTCCAGGATCATGATAACGAAGCCCGTTTGGTCACCCGCATTACCACCAAACGCTGGCGATTGAATGCTGAATGACTTCAAGAATCCTTGACCAAGCAGCGGCATTAGGCGTTCTTCAACGATGTCCATGTTGGCAGACATACGGTTGTAACTAGTTGCATCGGCACCACGAACAAACGCAAAGATAACACCACGGTCTTCTTGTGGCGTCAGTTGCGACGGCACTTGTTGCATCAAACTATAACTACCGCCCATACACGCAATAATGATGATTGGAGCTGCCCAACGCCAGTTTAGAGCACGGCGCAATACCGATTTGTATCCAGCTTCTAACTTACCAAACACACGTTCAACAAATTGATTGAAGCGATTAGGTTTCACGTTCGCCTTTAAGATCTTGCTGCCCAGAACCGGCGTCAAGGTTAATGCTATGACAGATGAGAAGATCACCGACATCGCCAAAAGTACCGAGAACTCAGTAAAAAGAAGGCCTACCATACCGTCCATAAACGAGATTGGTAGGAACACCATGACCAGTACTAGCGTGGTTGCGATTACCGCAAAGCCTACTTCACGTGTCCCTTTATAAGCCGCAAGCAATGGTGATTCACCACGTTCAATGTGGTGGAAAATATTCTCAACCACCACAATCGCATCATCGACCACCAAACCGATAGACAGGATAAGTGCCATCAAGGTGATGAGGTTGATAGAGAAGCCAAAGTAGTACGCTGCAATAAACGACGAGATTAGCGACACAGGAACCGTCACGGCTGGAATCAGCGTTGCACGCGCTTGGCCAATGAAGACGTAAAGCACGAGGATAACCAAACCACCCGTAATAAAGAGTGTGCTGTAAACCTCTGAGATCGAACGGTCGATAAAGACAGTGGAGTCATAGTCGACAGCCAAGCGAGTTCCGTCAGGCAAGAACTTTTGAATCGCTTCGACTTCTTTATGGACTAAGTCAGCCACCTCAAGTGGGTTGGCATCAGACTGAGGCACAATGCCCATACTGACGTTAACAACGCCGTCACTCTTAAAAGTCGAGTTCTCGTTTTCTGCGCCAATGTAAACATCCGCCACATCTTTCAAGTAGATAGGTGTGTTATCAGAGGCACGTTTCACCACTAGGTATTCGAAATCTTTGGCTTCAGTATATGAACGAGCAGTACGAACCGACATCACAATCGCATCGTTACGCACTTCGCCACCCGGGCTTTCAATGTTCTCGTTACGTAGGGCTTGTGTAATATCAGAGGCGGTAACACCACGACCCGCCATTAACGCGGGTTTCAGCTTCACGTACATGACTTTGTACAAACCGCCAGAAATATCCACCGAGCTCACACCAGAGATCAAACTAAAGCGGTCAATCAACACACGTTCGGTGTAGTCGGTTAACTGCGTTCGATCCATCTCAGTTGAGCTTAAATTGATGTAAACCGACGCTTCACCACTACCATTGTTTTTGTAAACAATCGGGTCATCGGCTTCATCTGGCAACGAACGCTGAGCACGCGCTACCGCATCACGCACATCACTGACACCGGTATTGAGGTCATAACCAAGTTCAAAGGTGATGGTGATTCGTGACGATCCGTTTCGTGTCGTAGATTCGATTTCATCGATCCCACTGATGCCGGATAACTGGTCTTCAAGGTTGGAGGTAATTTGGCTTTCAATGATGGTGGCAGATGCACCTTCATAACGAGTACTGATCGATACCACCGGGCTTTCAATATCGGGCATTTCACGAACTGCGAGCTTATTGAAAGAGACAATACCAAACACAACCAAAAGCAGGCTCAATACAACAGCCGCTACTGGTCTCTTCACAGAAACATCAGATAACAACATTAGTTAGCGCCTTCTTGTGCTGCTGTATTTTCTTCAAGTTTAGCTTTGTTGCCATCAAGATTAGCTGTATCGCCGTCAAGTTTAGCCGGGCGATTGACGGCAAGCTCTTGAACCAAAACACCGTCACGCATGTTCACGATACCTTGCACTACGATCTTCTGACCAATCTCGATACCTTTTTCGATCACGACTTCGTTATCAAGACGAGCCCCGAGGAATACTTCAGTACGAGTCGCTTTGTTATCTTCGCCAATAACATAAACGAAACGCTTAGTGCCTGAATACTCAAGCGCTTGAACTGGAATGATCGGCGCTTCTACTGGAGGGAAATCCATATCAGCGGCCACTAGCATGCCCGGCTTTAGGTAATCATTATTATTGTCAAAGTGAATTCGGACTCGAAGGTTCAAGGTTTCAGCGTTAATGCGAGAATCAATACCCACCACAGTACCCGTGAACTGAGTATCGCCCCACGCACTGGTGCGAGCCGTTACTGTCATACCTTTAGACAGTTTAGAAAGGTAGCGCTCTGGAATCTGAAGATCTAACTGCATCACAGACAAGTCATCTAACGTCACGAGCTCTGTACCCGATGTCACCATTTTGCCGCGGCTAAAGTCGATAAAACCGACCGTACCAGAGAAAGGTGCACTGATATGTAGATCTTTCAGGTTGGCATTAGCGGCAGCTAGACGAGCATTGGCGATCTCTACGTTAGTTTTCTGAGCGTCAATTTCAGTTTGAGTGATCGCGTTACGTTTCACTAGTCGTTGAAATTCTGCAAGCTTACGCTTTTCATCTTTTAAATATGCTTGTGCTTCTGCAACTGCTGCTTTTGCTTTGTCGTCATCGAGTTGAACCAACATCTGCCCTTTGGTGACATCTTGATTGGCTTTGATGTTAATAGAGTTCACTCTGCCAGCCACTTCAGAAGTGATCATTACAGATTGCTCGGCTTCCAACTTACCGACCAAAGAAAGAGACTGGCTAACTTGGTGAATATCAACTTGCTCAGTAACAACAGTGACAGTGCTAGGGCCCATGCGCTTTGCAAGTACGGCTGGAGACGCCATAAGAATAGACAAGCTAAGCAGGGTTAAAACAGATTTATGCTTCATAATAATGGTCTGCAAGTGAGATTTAATATCTATAAATGAAATTAACCGTATTCTATCAACTGATGAATGCTGTAACGTCAAGAAGTGTAAATCTAAGTTAAATTCAATTGACGTTTCATGACGAATGACACGAACCAAACACGAAACATAAAGCTAATTACCTCAAGGTGTTACCTATCAGTACGTAAATCTTAATACAGATGTTCACTTCACGAGCAATATGCGTACTTTTCGCCATCTTTGCCCAAAAAGGCAGCATTTAACACAAAACCATAAGAAAAACCCTTTACAGGTTTAACGTGTTTGCTATGATGCGCTCCGCACTTGAGAGATGCGTTGGGAAAAACATCTCTTTAGCCTATCCATTATGAGTTAGGAAAAACACCCTGGAGGGGTTCCCGAGTGGCCAAAGGGAGCAGACTGTAAATCTGCCGGCACTGCC
>NZ_JBFSUD010000046.1:0-37666 GCF_041467175.1 Vibrio sp. 10N.247.310.24 | reverse complement strand
CATCTGTAGGATCGTTCAACTGATCAGGAAAATGCTTAAATGATCAGTGTTAACTTAAATGTGGCTTTTTTGTGCCTGCTATTTTTCTTTTTGATACGCGGAATAACTCTATACCGTCATAAAGATTTTGCAGATCTCGCCTAGCTATCCGGTTACCAAGCGATAAGGTATTTAGTGCAAGCTGTTTAGATGCAACTAAAGCCCCACCTCCCACAAAATCAAAATCAGACATGGCTTTCTACTAAAAACATGGACCAGTGAACTGCAGTTAGCATTGATAGATGTGATATGGTGTTTACCAACGCAATCGCATCATATATATCTACAACACCCATCAGTTCATCACTCCGCTACTTGAGAAACAGACTATGCCAGACAAGATTTCCACATCAGCACTAGCCAAACAAAAAGGGATAGAAGCGAAGGCTCTATTCAGTGATTTGAAAACAGCTGGCTATATCGTGCGTTCACAGGAGCGTTGGGTACTCACAGAACGAGGCGAAAGCTTTGGTGGGGAGTATGTCGAACACAAGAAGTTTGGTGTCTTTATTGTCTGGCCAGAAAAACTACTCATCGACCTAGATTCTTTCTCTGGAAAAACGCTAACGGCAACTCAACTAGGCAGTGCCTTTCAACTTAGCGCAAAAAAAATTAACCTGTTGCTCAGCGAGCTTGGTTGGATAACACGTGAAGAAGATGGTTGGCATGTCACCTCAACAGGCTTAAAAGCAGGCGGTGAGCAAAGGGAAGATAAAGCGACTCAAAACCTATTTGTGGTATGGCACGATTCGTTGGTTCGCAATAAACGTTTGAAGCAGTCTGTTGTCGAATTTCTAGGGCATGATGCTGAAAGCCACTCTACCGATGTCTCGTTTTCTAGCTTTCGTCAGAAATTTGAAGCGAAACACCGAACCTTAGATGGGCATTATGTTCGCTCAAAGGGAGAGCTGATCATCGATAACTGGCTTTATATGGCGGGAGTGGTTCATGCCTATGAACGTCCGCTCCCAATATCAAAAGAAGTAATGAGCGATTTCTACCTGCCAAGCGGCAAGGTATACATTCAGTTCTGGGGAGCAGATTCAGGCCCTATAGAAGAAGACAAACGAAATGCGACCAAGAAAGTTTACCAAGAGCACGGTTTTAGCTTGATTGAACTTAACCCTGAAGATATCCCAAACCTCGACAGTGTACTTCCCTCTTTATTACGCCAATATGGAATCAAAGCGTACTAACTGGCTGATTTTCGAAAACCAACACACATCCAGATCACACTAATCAAATCATTATGGACATTATTAACCATAGTGATTTGATGTGTTCGCTATTTTTCCCAAGCCAATCTTCTATTATCGTACACCCATCGACTTGAGCTACCGCAGATACTCGATTTATTGGGGCATGTTCGATAGCCATTTAAGCGTTCAGCCTTTTAGAGGCTGACTGTTCTAGAAACGACTTCTATAGAGATATAGCCTAAATGCGTTATCCGTTTATTGTTGACGTTACCGAACATAAAACCCTACAACATTTATATTGATAGATATTAGGATTCAACATGACTCATCCAATCATTTCAGATCTAAACACTCGCTACACAGCTAAAAAATACGATGCAGAAAAGCGCATCTCTGCGGAAGACATGGAAGTAATCAAAGAAGCACTTCGTTTGTCAGCTTCTTCTATCAACTCTCAGCCTTGGAAATTCATCATCATTGAGAGTGACGCAGCAAAACAACGCTTCCACAATACTTTCGAGAACATGTTCCAGTTTAACCAACCGCATGCGAAAGAAGCGTCACATACGATCCTGTTTGCTCACGATCCTAAGTACACTAAAGAGAAATTCGCAAAGCGTGCTGACACAGAAGTAAGCTCTGGTCACCTACCCGCTGAAATGTACGAGCAGTTCTTAGGGGCGTACGCATTCGCAGAAATGAACACAGACGAAACAGGTTTCAACGGTAACTGGACTAAGTCGCAGGTGTACATCGCACTAGGTAACACAATGCACACACTGGCTCGTCTTGGTATTGCTTCAACACCGATGGAAGGCGTAGATGCCGCTATGATCGGTGAAGAGTTTGCTGACGAACTAGACGGTCACGTTGTTGATGTAGCGCTAGCAATCGGCTACCACAAAGACGGCGAAGACTATAACCACGGTAAACCAAAAGCACGTCTAGCTCTTGATGAAATCGTGACGACGCTTTAACGCGTGAATTAAGATGACAAATGAATCAACAGCTATAACACGTTAAACAGTTACAACGCTTAACTGCTACAACGCTTTAATTTTTAAAACGCTTTTTCGTTTTACAAAATATAATTTCAACAGCACTTCAGACTGTTCAATTACACTGCCTTGTTTTGGCCAGACACTCGTCTGGCCTTTTTCATGTCTGTATTTCGCATCCATCCTTTCTATCTCAGCTTTAGCCATTCCAGTCGCTTTTTAGACCATCAATACCTAATCAATCCACGTGTTCTAATTCGCGAAGCGCAGGAGTTACGCTATAATCCCCTTTGTTGAAACATGTTCCTCACCCTGCTCTTTCTGAGCAAACATCATTAATTTTCTTGCCAAACCGCTATAAATCCACAAAGTCATAAAGACACCTAAGATTCATTTCAACCACAAAACACAGAACGTCAAAATGACTCACAAAACAACACAAAGACCAAACAAACACATTTAAAACAGACACTTAAAAACATGGCACAACTAGTGCAATGATGACCTTAGATATTTAAATAAGGTATTATCATTATGACTATTCACGTTAAATCAAATGTTCACTGGGTTGGCGTCCACGATTGGGAAACAGAACACTTCCATGGTAAGGAATACCACATGAACAAAGGTACCAGCTATAACTCGTACCTGATTCGTGAAGAGAAAACGGTGCTTGTTGATACCGTTGATCATCGCTTTACTGAACAATTCCTTGCAAACCTAGAGATGGAAATCGATATCAATGAGATCGACTACATCATTTGTCAGCACGCCGAAGAAGACCACTCAGGCGCTCTCTCTGCGCTGCTTGCTAAAATTCCGAACACGCCGGTTTATTGCACTGAAGCAGGTGTAAACTCCATTGTTGGTCACCACCACCAACCAAACTGGAATTTCAGAACCGTCAAAACCGGTGACACTCTTGATGTCGGTAACGGTAAGCAACTCATCTTTGTTGAGATGAAAATGCTGCACTGGCCAGACTCAATGGCAACATACCTCACAGGTGACGAGATCCTGTTCAGTAACGATGCGTTCGGTCAGCACTACTGTGATGAAAACCTATTCAACGATCAGCTAGACCAAGTCGAGCTTCATGACCAATGTCTGCGTTACTTCTCGAACATCCTCACACCTTTCGCGCCTTTGGTGAAAGCGAAGATAGAAGAAGTGCTCAGCTTAGGTGTACCTATCGATGTTATCGCAACCTCTCATGGCTGTATTTGGCGCGACAACGCGACGCAAATTGTTGAGCAATACTACGAGTGGTCTAAAGCCTACAAAGAAGATCGTATCACCATTGTTTACGACACCATGTCGAACAACACTCGCATGATGGCTGACGCAATCGCAAAAGGTATCCGTAAAGGCAGCCCAGAAACAGCAATCAAAGTCTTTAATATCTCTAAGCACGATAAGAATGACATCCTTGCCAATATCTTCCGTTCAAAAGGGGTTCTAGTCGGCTCATCGACCATGAACAATGTGATGATGCCGCAAATCGCTGCACTACTAGAAGAGATCCACGGCTTACGTTTTGCAGGTAAAAGAGCCGCAGCATTTGGTTCTTCAGGTTGGACAGGCGGCGCGGTAAAACGTATCGACGCTCGCTTACATGAAGCCAACTTCGAGGTGAGTGCTCCGCAACACATCCATTGGAAACCAGACACAGACGCGCTTCGCCAGTGTATCGATTACGGGATGACACTGGCCGAGGTTTGGCGCACCGATGCGGACGAGGTTAGTGAGCCTAAACAAGTTGAGCGCAACGTTCAACGTATCGAATCAGCACCGACAAGCACCCCAACAGAGCTAAAAGACACGGCAGAGCAGAAGCCAGAAGAAGCGCAAGATAAGCCTGTACATAGCGCAGATTGCACTTGCTGGCGCTGTACTGTGTGTGAATGGGTGTTCGACCCACAACTGGGTGAACCCTACCAAGGCGTTGAACCAGGAACACCATGGGCACAAGTGCCAGATGATTTCCTTTGCCCTGAATGCCATCTAGGTAAAGAAGTGTTTGTGGAGAAGTAACATGTCGAACATTGTGATTGTGGGCGGTGGTTTCGCCGCCCTACAAACCATAAAGATGGTACGTAAAATTGACCAAGATGTCGCGATTACCATGATCACGGCAGATGCAGGAGCTGAGTACAGTAAGCCGAATCTTTCACACGTATTCAGCCAGGCTCAAACACCACAAGCGTTAGCCGTTAATAACGCTCAGCAATTAGCTGAGCAGTACAACGTGGTCATCAAAACCAAGGCTTTAGTCAGTGGAATCGATACCAAGCAGCAGTGTGTTCATGTTGACGGGCAAACCATCCACTATTCGAAGTTGGTATTAGCGACTGGCGCAACGCCCTTCATACCACCAGCGGAAGGGCTTAAACGCAGCGCGACCATTACGCTAAATAGCTTGGAAGAGTTCGATAAACACAAAGCTCAGATCGATCAAGCTCAACGTATCACTGTGATCGGTGGAGGCTTGATTGGGGTCGAGCTTGCATTCGACCTTCAAACTGCGGGAAAAAATGTCACGATTATCGAACCCGCAAGTTATCTATTGAATAACCTAGTGCCGCCTTTCGTTTCACTTGAGTTGGAACGGGAGCTGGCAAAAGCAGGGGTTACCGTCGAAACCGACTCTGCGATTTGTCGAACGACTTACCTCCACGATGGAGTTAGGCTACAAACTACCGCCTCTCGATTAATACGAGCAGATATAGTGATTGCCGCAGCAGGGTTAAGGCCAAATACGGCTTTAGCCACGCAAGCGGGAATAGACGTCAACAGAGGCATTGTGGTCGATGACACCCTGAAAACCAGCGCCAACAATGTGTATGCGATTGGTGATTGCGCTGAAATTGAAGGGCGCGTGATGGCCTATTTGCAGCCAGCAATCTTATCGGCAAACGTGTTGGCCAAGCAGTTAACTAAGGATAAAGGCGAGATCAAAGTGGGCGATGCAAAGCTCAGCTTGCCTCATATGATCACTAAGGTGAAAACACCGAGTTATCCTATTCAGCTCGCAGGGCGCGATATTCACACTGCTCAGAGCTGGGAAACTCGATTCGATCCTAAAGGCATTGTCGCTAAAGGCTTCAATGAAGATAACCAGTTGGTTGGATTCATTGTCACTGGAGAGCACAGCAAAGCCGCATTTCCTCTCCTTAAAGAGCTACAAGCAAGCTCACCCGCATAGGTTCTAGAAGCGCTAATACAAAAAAAGCCAGTCAACAGACTGGCTTTCTTGTGTTCATCTTAGTGCAATTAGCTCATCGCATTTAAGCAAAGACGAACATTAACCGATAAACGAGATGTAACCTTGAAGGATGATCAGGTTAACGATATCGATAAAGAAGGCACCCACGATTGGTACAACCATGAAGGCTTGTGGCGACGGGCCGAATCGGTTCACCAAAGAACCCATGTTCATTACCGCTGTTGGTGTTGCACCTAGGCCGAAACCACAGTGACCACCCGCCATAACCGCTGCGTCGTAGTTAGAACCCATTACTTTGAACGTTACAAAGTAAGAGAAGATACCTAACACCACCGCCTGAACCGCAAGGATAACCAAAAACGGAATCGCAAGGTCAAAAATGTTCCAAAGCTTAAGGCTCATTAGCGCCATCGCTAGGAACAGCGACAATGACACCGTACCAAGAATATCGACCGTTTCACTGTCGGTTTTATGTAGCTTAGTCACTTCAAAAACGTTAGTGATGAACACACCGATAAACAACGCGTAAACGAAGTCAGGAATCATCAACCAAGAAATTTCAAAAGTCGCTACCCACTGCTCTAAATATTTCGCACCCGTAATACAGATAAGAAGGATGAACAACACCTCAATCACCTTCTTCGCCGTCACTTTGTCTTCTTCATACTCGTTATAAGTAACAAGTTCAGGGAAGCGTTCGTGCGTTTGCGTGCCAGTACCGTACTCAGATTCAAGCTGGTTTTTATCAATCAGCTTTTGCGCCACTGGGCTACCGATAATACCACCGATGATCAAACCAAAGGTCGCTGAAGCCATTGCGATTTCTAACGTATTTGCAATGCCAAACGTGTCTGCAAAAGTTTGAGACCAAGCCGCGCCTGTACCGTGACCACCCGAAAGGGTGATAGAGCCAGCAATCAAACCCATCAAGGGCTCAAGGCCTAGTGTCGTTGCTAAGGTTACGCCTACACCGTTTTGGATAATGATGTAAACCGAAGCCACCCCTAAGAATAGGAATACCTTGGCACCACCTTTCATCAGCTGTGTGTAGTTAGCTGCAAGGCCGACCGTTGCAAAGAACATCAACATAAATGTGTTCTGCAAGGGCAAAGAAAACTCAAGATCAAGGCCGTTAAAGTGCAGGGCTGTAATAGCAAAAGCGACAATCAAGCCGCCGACAATGGGCTCTGGGATATTGTACTTTTTGAGAACAGGAAGCTTTGCATTGACGAAATGACCTAGAAACAAAACACTAATCGCGATTAGGAAGGATTCTAGTGGTCCAATTGAAATTAATTGATTCATATAACCTCTATTTTTTACGTTCTCATCTTCCTTAACGAGTCTAGTTTTATCTGTAATTATCTGTGCTGCTCTACCTATATTTATACAAACTGGAGAGAAATTGTAGATTCGAAAAGCGAACACATTACTGCGTTCACTTGGTGCCATGTTAGTGGCACGTTAACTTTTATAGGAGATAAAAGGATTTGTGACAACAATCACCTCTAAAAAGTTGAAAACGGCGTGAGTATTCTTACCGCTGACTCTGCTTTTTTAATACCTAAAAAAGCAAAAAGGAGCTATTGCTAGCTCCTTTTTCATCACCATCACTGGCAATTAGAATTTTTTCGGTGCGTAACCAGTCATAACCTCAATGCGAAGCTCTTTACCGATCTTGGTCATTGGGTGAACAATTACTAATCCTTTAACAGACTTTTTAAGTTTACCCATATCCGCTTGTTCAGCCTTAGTAATCTCACGCTTAAATGGCATATCAACCAGAGACTTACGCTCTTGGTTCACATCGTAGCTTTCTTTATGTTTCAGCTGAGCGATTTTCTTGGTTAGCTTCTTAATCTCATCTTCAAATTGACGAACAACAGGACGATCATTACGAGTTTTAGCAGCCGCTAACTTGTTGCGACACTTGTCTAGACGGTTGTTAATTTGTTGAAGTTCGTTTTTAACACTCATAATAATTTCCTAAGATTTAACAAGCCAATTCGGATTGGGGCGCGGAGTATAGCACAATGGTTCACTTGAACCGAAATTTATCTTAAACATCGCTACCCAAACGAATCATTTAAGACCAACACAATAGCTCCAAACACAGAAACGCCCTTATTCTTTCGTGTAAACAATAAGGGCGAATGAGCATTTCCTACGGAGCTGATTGACCCCATATTTTTTCGCGAAATTGAGGAATAAGTTGGCCAGCACCAAATTCATTCAGGTGATCGTCATCAACGTATGTTGGGTGATTGTTGATATCCCCTCGGCACTGCTGATCATCACAAAATATCGGTTCAGGGTCTATAAGAGTAACTCGACAGTTTTGGCTGATTTTTTCATAAGATTTCGTAATCAATGCGGTTCTTTGTCGGTACTCTTCAAGAGGAATAGAAACCGAAATATCAGATTGATTTAGAATCGAATACTTATACATAGTTTTAGGTACATCTTTCTTAAGCTCAGGGATTGGCTTGACCAAATAAACAGGGTTAGATTGACTAAGCTCGCACATGGTCTTTTCAAAACTGGATAAGATTGAGTTCAGGTACTCTTCCGATCTGGTCTGAAACCTTTTATCTCCTGCGATTAAACTGATCTTTTCGTTCTCACTTTGCCATCCATCTTCATTCGAACCATATAGATAGCCACCCATTCTGTTAATGACAACAACAGGAACGTTAGGGTAATTAGTTTTAGCTTTAATTAACGATGCTGAGACAAAATCCCCACACTCTTCTGATAACTCACCACTTGAAAGCACTCTTTTGATACCTGAAATCGTCGGACATGCGCTTCTCGTCCAGTCGATGACCGATGTATCGTTAGGCGCTGACGCTTCAACACTTCTCACTATCGATGCGCCATGACTATCGCCTAAAACAATCGCGGATACTGGTCCTGATCCATAGTGACACTCAGGAGACGGTCCGAATTCGACGTGGCACTCTCCGCTTCGTGGATTCCGGTCATAGACACTTTGTGCAATGACTAGCTGTGTTTTATCCAGGCGCCAAAGTAATCCTTCACTTTCATAAATAACCTGCCCTATCAAGGCAATAAAGGAAGCAAGAATGAGAGGGTAATAGTTCAAAAAGAACTTACCGCCTTTGGGTGTCTCCTTAGGTCGGTAATTTTCAATGAACTTAAATGAAAGGATCCCCATCAATACCGATACAATTACTCCAACTATATTGTGAGTAATAGTGTTGCTCGTGAGGTTCTTAATGAAAACATTAATAGGCCAATGCCAGAGATAAATTGAGTAGGAACATAACCCAACCCCTTGTATCAGCCGTGATTTATGAACGGTAAAATTGAGGTCCAAATTTAAAAGCAGAATTATCGCGGTAGCAATGACTGGAATAAGCGTCACATGACTCGGCCAAAGTGTGCTGCTGTCTATCAGGAAAGGGGAAATAAACAATGAAGCAATAGCAACTAACAGCAATAACTGAACATTAGATTTTTTGAATTCAATGGGCTCTCTTTTCAAAGCAACTACCGAACCTGCGAGCAGTTCCCATGCACGAGACGGTAATGTGTAATAAGAAGCTGAGCTCCCCAAATACGCATAGTTATAAGCTAGACTTCCTATCAGAGTTGTTCCAATAGCAACGGCCGCACCTTTAGCTCCGAATAACTTGTAGGTCGCCATTAAAACAAGAGGATATAATACATAGAATTGCCATTCTACGGATAAAGACCAAGTGTGAAGCAACCACTTGCTTTGCGCGGCCACATCAAAGTATCCCGACTCTTTTAAATAGGTATGGTTAGAAACAAACCCGACACTGGTGAGAATATGCTTACCTAGTTTTCTTAACGCCCAAGGGTCTAGGTAAATAATGCCAACGAGTAACACAACAAGGCACATGACCGCTAAAGCAGGAATAATGCGTTTTGCTCTCGCTAAATAAAAGTCCTTTAATGAGAAGGTACTAGTTTCCAAACTCGACATGATAATTTTTGTCATCAGGAAACCTGAAATGACAAAAAACACATCCACACCTAAAAAGCCGCCAGTGATAAAACCCGGAAAAAAATGGAAAATGACGACGATTGAGACAGCTAATGCACGTAATGCATTGATGTCATACCTGAAATTTTTATTCATTATTTGTTCGTTATAACCTTAAATCAATAAACACACTAAAACTACCCACAATGACATTAGCGTAATACGCTGGTTTCATTACGCTTCTGTTCTCACTTGCAGTTTTAGTAGTACTCCAATAAACACAAAGTACATGACAGCTAAATCACCATTCCTGAAAGGTGAATCGAATAGACACATGAAAGAAAAATAAACGACCGGTAACAATACAATGGGCGATAGCTTGTATCTTGAATTAAACAAAGGGTACATCAAGCTAAGCATAAGAAGGGCAATGCCTACCAAACCGGATGAAGCCGCTTTATCAATATAGTTGTTATGAAGATGCGCATTAACGATAAACCTCTTTCCTGAATTTGTTGGAGTAAATGAGAGTTTATCTAATTGCGCTTCTTTATCGCCTCCAATGCCTAACAAGGGGCTATCCACAAAGAAATCGAACCCTGCTTGATACATTTGTAATCTCAAGCCAATGGAAGTATCCATGTTGCCTTGTGATATCTGATGGTACTCATGCAAGCTATAGTCAATACGTTCACTTACCACGTCATATTTCGACATCAAAAACACAGAGAAAACAACCATGACACTACTACCAAGCAGCGTCTTGTACTGGCGATTCTCTATCATCATTTTGAATAGGACAACTAAACCAATAATAATAACGGCTAGTAGAGGTCCTCTTGAGCCCACAAAAAACATGGATAGAAAGCCTATAAATGCCGAGGTAGCTATTGCTTGGGGCATTTTCCCTTCATACGAAATACAGCCAAGTGCGAGCAACATAATAACGGAGAAGCCTTGAATCGAAGCAATTACAAGAGCATTAGATGGTAAACTCATCCGATCCACAGAGAGAAAGAAGATATGATAAATAACGAGGATAGTAGAGCTGACAACAGACGTGATACATAGATTCTGTATGTCCGATAACTTAACAAAGCCATTTCGATAAAAAAGGAAAAATACGAGAGCAATCAAAGTTGCCCTCAGCTCTTGACTACTGAAGCCATGCAACTCGTAAGAGATAGCCGCAAAAACAGATAACAAGAGTAATATCCATATCCAACCATCTTCAAACCAGTTATGCTTTTCACTACCACCCCTGTTTTTCCTGTACAAAAGAGCACAACAGGCCGCAATCAGTAAAGTGATACCCGCAAGTGGCTTACTCCCCTGACCTAACCACACCTGAACGGTAACAATCCAAAACAAAGGCAGTGTAATGAGTATCTTTTGAATTAAATTCGTGTTGATTCTAACCATAACTAATCTAAAAATGCTGAGAAGAGTTGCACTCTAAAACAAACTCGCCACCGTCGCAAACGAACTGTAGTGACATACAGCGGAAAACAAAGAAACTCGCCCCTCTAGGGCGTTGCCCATGAATCATTTACTTATAATTTCCATGTCCAAACTCAGCCCATCTAACGGCTTTGGCATCAAACTCCAAAACCACGACTAGATAGGTTAGCTTAAGTCTTCTGTCTTACGTGTTAGGAGTTAGGAGTTAGGAGTTAGGAGTTAGGAGTTAGGAGCTAAAACCCTAGACCTTTACTTTATACTTAAGATCTTGGGCTTCATCGCCAGTCATGCCTCGAAAGCCCCAGCAATGCGATGGCTGCTCCTTGATGGTGATCTCGATATCAATGGGAGAGATGGCCAACTGCTTTTCTATTTCAGAAAATATCTTCTTAATCAGGCGCTTTTTGGTGTTCACCGCTCGCCCTTCCATCATATTAATTTCTATGACGGTATAAGCTTCTGTTCGCCCTTCGGGATAAAAGAAATCATCTCTTTCTAAGGGTACAAACCGATGCGCTCGTTTGTCATCAGGTAACCCCATCTCACTGTTCAAACATTGTTGTAAGACATTAGAAAGCTGTAACTTAATCGGATTTAAGCACTCTTTGATACCATAAATAACGATCATGACCATTCCTTTGATGTGATGTCAGGTAAAGAAGAACTAAGAGATAAGCAACGTAAGATAAGCGTGTCACTTGTTATCTACCCATTGACTAATTCTTAACCCATATTACCTAATGCCGTAAGTTAAAAAAGGTTAAACCGATTAAATTGCGAATAAACGCGACAAAAAACCATGTCTCCCTCTCTCTAACTTCCTGTTCAATACATCACCCCACATTGATCGAACTTCAACGAGCACGCGTATACATCTCTGAATTACGTACGAATCAAATCTGTACAGACTCAATCATGTATGAACTAAGGAGTGCTATGTGCCGAATTCAGCTGAGAAGATCACACGGATAGAAACCGAATCAGAAACTCCCGTAGAGACTTCTCAAGAGCTTGCGGTGTTTCCTCTACCGTTATTCATTTTGCCAAGAGGCAGACAAAGACTGCGTATTTTCGAACCCAAGTATTTGAAAATGGTCGCTCATGCTGCGCAGGGAGACGGCTTCATCATTGCGACTCAGGACAACACTAACTCCGAACGTCTGAGTTCTTGGGGGACAAAAGTGTCTATTGTCGATTTCAATATGTCCGATGATCAAATCTTGGAAATCGATGTTGAAGGCGAACAGTTGGTGCAGCTTCACTCCTCCTTCCGCGACACTGATGACCTAATCAAAAGTGATTTCCGCCCTTTGCCTCACTGGCCACAACACAGCTATAAGGTGCCGAACGTGGTGACTGCGTTTCTTGTCGAGTTGTTTCGAGAACACGATTCAATCAGAGCACTTTACCCCACGCCTGACTTTGAAAGCCCTCAATGGATCTGTGCTCGACTCCTCGAAATGATGCCTATTCCATTGGAAAAGAAAACCAAATTCACAGAACCCGCTAGTTTTCCGTCTTTAGTTCCCTTTTTGAATCAAATCATTACAGGGCAATAAGCACTTTTATTCACTATAATTTTGTATAGTAGAAATTAATTTAAATTAAAGTGATCCCTACTCTCACTCTCCACGTAGTGTCTATCAAATTCGCATGATGGTTAATTACTATGCAAGTGGAAAGCAGAAGAACAGGGAACGGCAAGGAGCATGTCATTATCCCCGACAACAAACTACCTACCGAAAGTAAGGTACCAACAGAGCTCTCAAGCTGGCTGATTTTGGTTGGTTCAGACAGAGATAAGCAGGCATTTACTTGCTTGTTTAAATTCTTTGCTCCCAAAATCAAGCGTTTTGGCATCAGTAAGTTGGGCGGTGAAGCCGCTGCCAACGAGCTAGTCCAAGACACGATGACCAACGTTTGGAAGAAAGCGCACCTCTACAACGAAGAGAAAGGCGCAGCGACCACTTGGGTTTATACCGTTATGCGAAACGCCGCCTTTGATATGTTAAGAAAGGTAAAAGCGAAAGCAGAGCAAACCATCGCTGACGACATTTGGCCAATTGATGCCATGGTAGCCGAATCACAAAGTGATCAGCTTCAGTTTGGCGATCATCTAATGAGCCGTCATGTAATGACTCAAATCGAAAAGTTGCCTCTCGCTCAAAAAACCATTGTGAAAGGTGTCTACTTCCAAGAGTTATCGCAAGAGCAGCTCGCCCAACAACTCGATGTCCCGCTTGGAACTGTTAAATCACGTCTAAGACTCGCACTCGCCAAACTAAAAGTTCACATGGGGGAACAAGACCATGATTAAACATCACCCAAATGCGGCAATCTTGAAAGATTTTGTCGATGGCAATCTAGCGGATTCGGTTTCTCTGATTGTTTCTAGCCATGTAGAGCTTTGTGAACACTGTCAAAAACAAGTAAGCATGTTGACGGCGCAAGCCGCTGACTCAGTCTTTGAAAGCGATACAGCAGGGCTAAAACTGTCTGACAGCGAAATGGATGCGTTCCTATCTGACGATGGGGAGTTCGATTTTGATGCTATTGACCAGATCACAGCTGATTTGTCTCAGGCTGTCGAAGTCGTTGTTGAAGCGCAACAAGAGACTGTATCTAACACAACATTCACGATCCCTCGCGCACTCAATTCAGTCGCAAGAAAAGACTGGTTGAACTTGGGCAAGATTTCTCGCGCACGTCTCGATTTTGATGACGAATCACACCACACCAGCTTGCTGCATATAGATAAGGATGGACAGGTGCCTTGTCACACTCACAAAGGCTTCGAGATCACGCTTCTTTTAGAAGGCAGCTTCGAAGACGAAATGGGTGTCTACAACAAAGGCGATTTCATCTGGTTAGATGGAGAACACACCCACCAACCTGCGACTAAAGAAGGCTGTGTGTGTTTAACCGTTTCAAGTGATGCCTTGTATTTCACTAAAGGGGTGAGCCAATTGTTCAACCCACTGGGTAAATACATTTATTAGTTTTAAAAGATTTATCGGGTACGTCACAAGACTCATAGAGTTGGCTAGTAAGAGAAGTAAAAACCGAACTAAAGTAATGTTTAATAAGCAACAAAACACACAATATAAGAATAACAAAGAGCAAAGATCGTAAGGAATTGACCAATGGATAAAAAAATAAAAATAGGCATTAGTGCATGTGTCGCCGGTCATAAAGTTCGGTTCGATACTGGCCATAAGCGTTCTCGTTTTTGCACAGACGATCTTGCAGACTACGTAGAGCTTGAGCCAGTTTGTCCAGAGATGGGGGTTGGACTTCCAACGCCTCGTCCTACAATCCGTCAAACAAGAATGTTAGACGACATTATTCACGTTTCTCGACCTGATGGTTCTGGCGATGTCACCGATGAACTGATTGAGTTTGGGCAAAACTATTCAAAGAATAACCAACACATCGCAGGGTTTATTGTGTGTCAGAAAAGTCCAACCTGTGGCATGGAGCGAGTAAAGGTTTATCACCACCACGGGCGTGGTTCTGAGTCGACAGGCGTTGGCTTGTTTACTCAGCAAGTAATGCAAGGCAACCCTCTACTTCCAGTAGAAGAGAATGGTCGCCTCAACGATCCAATTCTGCGTGAAAACTTTATGACACGTGTTTTCACTTACCAAAAGTGGCTCGATCTTGTTGATGAAGGTGTCACCAAACACAAACTGATTCAATTCCACAGCGCTCACAAATACCTAGTGATGTGCCACCACATTGAAGGCTACAAGAGCCTAGGCAAACTTTTAGCGAGTAACGATTTAGAGATCGATGAGTTGGCAGAAAAGTACATCGAAGGACTGATGACGGCGCTAATGCATCATGCAAATCGCGGCAGTCATGCTAATACTCTGCATCACTTGCAAGGTTACTTTAAGAAACAACTGAGCAGCGCTCACAAACAAGAGCTCACCAATCAGATTTCTTCATTCAGAGAAGGGCTAGTTCCTCTGTTAGTTCCACTAACGCTGATCAACCACTATCTAATGGAATACCCAAACGAGTACCTAGAATCACAAGTTTATCTAAACCCGCACCCACAAGAACTTAAGCTGAGATACGGATATTGAGCGACATTCTATGGATAAGACGAGACCTGAGGATTCACGATAACCCAGCGCTCGTCTCTGCAGTTGAAAACGGCGTCTCTATCGCCGTTTTTATTTCAACCCCGCAGCAATGGCAACAACATCACCTGGCACCGATAAAAGCGGACTTCATTTATCGCCACCTGAAACAGTTCGAATCACAACTCGCTGAATTCGGTATCACTCTGCTGCATCTCAAAGCCACGGATTTTAACGATCAAGCCACCCAGCTCATCGACTTGTGCAAACAGATCGATGCTTCATGTGTGTACGCTAATTCAGAGCCGGAAGTGGATGAGCAGTTAAGAGACAAACGCTTAATTGCTAGCGGCATCAAGCTCAAAATAACCGACTGCGATACGATTCTGCCATTAGGTAGCGTGCTGAATAAACAAGGTGAGATGTTCAAGGTTTTCACACCTTTCAAAAACGCATGGTTAAAAGAAGTGCAAGCGAAAGGCATCATTTGCAGCCACGCTCCAGTGCATTCAAAAGGATCGGCACAAGCAGGATCAGTGCAAACAGATTCATCTGAAACGGATTCGCTTCAGAATCTATCACAACTGAAACAATCGTTAAGTGGTTTTTCTGGCGAGTACGATTTCGACTTTCCGCGTACCGATTCAGAGCGTTGGCCACTGAGCCAAGACGTCCTTGAGAGCGTGATTCCCAATTTCTTAGCCAATAAAGTTAATGACTATTCTCGCCTTAGAGATATTCCATCGGTAAAAGGCACGTCTGGCCTTTCCCCTTACTTAACCATTGGCGCTGTGAGCCCACGATGGTTAGCGATTCAATTGATTCAACAACAGCCGGACTTGTTATTTGATACTCAGTTGCCAGCCTTTTCTTGGCTCAATGAATTGATTTGGCGAGATTTTTATAAGCATTTGATGTTCCACCATCCTAAACTGGTTAAAGGTGCGAACTTTCAGCAGAAATACAACGGCTTAGATTGGTATCACGACAACCCTAGCTTCAAGGCGTGGTGCGAAGGAAAAACAGGCTACCCATTAGTTGATGCAGCGATGCGTCAATTGGTTGAGACAGGCTGGATGCACAATAGGCTAAGAATGGTGGTGGCAAGCTTCCTAACCAAGCACCTGCTGATCGATTGGCGTTGGGGTGAGCGTTTCTTTATGTCACACCTTATCGATGGTGATTTCAGCGCGAATAATGGTGGCTGGCAGTGGGCCTCAAGTACTGGCTGTGATGCTCAACCCTACTTTCGAATTTTCAATCCAATCACTCAGAGTGAAAAGTTTGATCCAAAAGGAATTTTTATTCGTAAGTACATACCAGAGCTGCAAAATATCCCAGATAAACATGTGCATTTCCCACATGACTTTATCACTAAAAACGGAATAGACAGCGAATACTGGCAACCCATCGTTGAGCACAAAGAAGCACGATTGAGAGCCTTAGCCTTCTTCAAATAATTAGAGTGAATATTATGGATAACTCTCTATGGCTTGATAACTTTTTCAACATGTATCGAGAACTCGGAACCGACAATTTCGACGTGCTTAAGACGGTTTATCACCCTGATATTGAATTCCAAGACCCACTGCATCATGTCAGCGGTATTTCGGCGCTTACGCACTACTTCGAGAACCTCTACACCCAAGTAACGAGCTGTTACTTTCATATCGAACACACTTTCGAAGTGAACGACGAAGCTTCGGTGTATTGGACAATGCAGTTTGCTCACAAGCAATTAAATGGGCAAAAGCCAATCGAAGTACAAGGACACAGCCACCTCAAGATGCTCGACGGCCAAGTGGTTTATCACAGAGACTATCTTGATGTGGGTTCGATGCTGTACGAGCACATCCCAGTACTAGGTTGCGCGATCAAATCCATCAAAAAAAGAGCGAGCCGATAATGCGTATTATGATCACAGGAGCGACCTCAGGTATTGGCCAATCACTCGCTATAGATTATGCTCAACAAGGGCATCAGGTGATTGCTTGCGGCCGTAATCAAGACAAACTGCAAGCTTTAGTTGATTCACACGAGACAGACTTATCGCACTCGTCAATTGACCCACTCTGTTTTGATTTGACTGATTACCACAACTTCCCAGCACTCGACCAAGATAAGCCGCTCGACCTACTGATTTTGAACGCGGGTGATTGTGAGTACATCGATGATCCTGTTAATTTCGACGCAGAGTTGTTCGAGCGCGTCATCAACATCAACCTAATTTCAATTGGCTACGCCCTCAAAGCTTGGCTAAAAAACATCAAGCCCGGCGGCCGCTTGGTTTTAGTCAGCTCCAGCGCGAGCTTTCTACCATTGCCAAGAGCCGAAGCTTATGGCGCTTCAAAGGCCGCTCTCACCTACTTAGGTAGAACACTCTCAGTTGATCTCGCCGAGCACAACATTCATGTCTCAATTGTGCACCCAGGCTTTGTTGAAACACCATTAACCGAGCGAAACTCCTTCGCTATGCCTATGATTATTAGTAGCGAGGCAGCCACTCAACGAATCGTAAATGGTATTGCTCAAGGAAAGAGCGAGATCGATTTCCCAAGACGATTCATATTAATAATGAAATTACTAAGAATGCTACCGACTCCAGTTTGGCAAAAACTCGCTTCAAGGATGGTATAACAATGAAAAAAATCGCCATTATAGGTTCAGGTATCTCTGGACTGACTTGCGCACATGTACTAGATAAGCACCACGACGTTACGGTATTTGAGAAAAATGACTACGTCGGCGGGCACACTGCTACGGTTGATATTGAACACCGAGGCAAGGCGTTTTCGATAGATACAGGTTTCATAGTATTCAACGATCGAACCTACCCGAATTTCAATCAGCTACTCGTACAACTCGGTGTCGAAAGGCAACCGACCGAAATGAGCTTCAGCGTACACAACACCACGACTAAGTTTGAATACAACGGCCACAGCATTAATTCGTTATTCGCTCAGAGGAGTAATATTTTCAAGCCTCAATTCTGGTCATTAGTGTCTGACATCCTCAAGTTCAATAAGCTGTGTAAAGCCCAGTTCGAGAGCAACCAATTCACGCCAGATGTTACCCTTGGCAGCTTCCTAAGCGACAACCACTTCTCAGACTTCTTTAGTCAGCACTACATCTTGCCAATGGGTGCAGCTATCTGGTCGACAAGCTTAGAAGAGATGGAAGAGTTCGAGCTTAAATTCTTTATTCAGTTCTTCTACAATCACGGCCTGCTAGACATTGCCAATCGACCTCAATGGTATGTGATTCCTAAGGGTTCACGCTCGTACGTCGAGATCATCCTTTCATGCTTGAATAAACCAGTCGCGTTAAACACCTCGATTAAACAAGTCATTCGTCAAGAGTCAGGGGTTACCATTGAATTCGAAGATGGCAGCACACAAAGCTTCGACGAGGTGATTTTTACGTGTCACTCAGACCAAGCCCTGCGTTTGCTGGGCGACGCGACTGAACAAGAACAACAGGTACTAGGGGAGATCCCTTACAGCCGAAATGAGGTGGTTTTGCACACGGATACCAACCTGTTACCCGACCGTAAACTGGCTTGGGCTAGCTGGAACTACATGCTAGATGGCAACAGCCAAAGGCCTGCCTGTGTCACTTACAACATGAACATTCTGCAGGGCATTGAAAGCCAAGACACCTTCTGTGTAACCCTAAACCAAAGTGACGCGATAGCGCCTGATAAAATCATTCGTAGCTTTGTTTACCATCATCCGGTGCTCAACTCGAACACGGTCGAAGCCCAGCATAAGCGCGAGCAGATCTGCGGCAAAAACAACACCCACTTTGCAGGCGCTTATTGGTACAACGGATTCCATGAAGACGGTGTTCACAGTGCGCTCGATGTCACGAAGCGCTTTGGCCTAGATTTGAGCTCGAGTTCAGTACGATGAACACTCACACCATGACACCCGACATGGGGATCGCATCCGAAAAGAGTGAAGAGCTCAGCGGTATTTACTGGGGCAACGTACGCCACCGCCGCTTTGGCGATATTACTCATGAATTTAGCTATCAGCTGTATATGATGGGGTTAGATCTCGATGAACGGCCCCAAACCACAGCGCGTAGTGCGCTGTTCGGAACTCGATGGTACAACCCGATTCGCTTTGTCGAATCGGATTATCTCGCTGAAAAAAAAGAAAATGCCACCACGGATGAACCAAAATCACTTAAACAACGTATAGCTTCCAAAGTGCAAAAACTTGGTGGGGTTTGGTCTGATTCAAACCGTGTGACGATGCTGGCTCAGTGTCGCTGTTTAGGTATCTATTTCAGCCCAATCAACTGTTTCTTCTGTTACGACGAAACAGGAGCTTGCAAGTACATGTTGGCTGAAGTGAGTAACACGCCTTGGCGCCAACGACACTACTACCTGATCGACATGCACCAAGAACTAAAGGTTAAGAAAGAGTTTCACGTTTCGCCGTTCATGGATTTGAATATGACTTATTTTTGGAAGATTAAGCCACCAGCGAAACGCACCTTGGTCCACATTGAAAGCCGCCGAGACGACAAGCTTTTCGATGCGACACTGGCCTTGACGAAACAGTCAGTAACCAAGACAAACATTAGACGAACGGTATTTAAGATTCCGGCGATGACGATCAAAGTCGTGATGGGAATTTATTATCAGGCTCTCAAATTATTCCTGAAAAAAGTACCGTTTGTGGGGCATCCAGACTCAACATCTTAAGTGTCTTCACAGCAACTAAATAATAGAACTCGACCCAAGCTTGGGTTCGCTCCAACTAAGGGGCACAACCCAGCTTAGTTGGCACAAAATATTAGAATGAGTTATCAGCGAGGTTTACATGGAACAGCTTGCCAAACAAAACAACAACATTGAACAACAAGCTAAAGCCGTTGCTGTTTCAAGCAACTGTAAATATCGAGCTTTAATCTTTAAGGTTCTAGAAAGCCTGCAATTCGCGACGATTGAGATTATTGAGCGCGACCAGCATTCGGTGTTCGGCGATCGAGAAGCAGATTTGAAAGGTAGAATCGTGATTCACGATGCAACCTTTTTTAGAGATGTCGTGATTGACGGCAGTATTGGCGCATCTGAGGCCTACATTGATGGAAAATGGACAAGCCCAGATCTCACCAAAGTGATTCAAATCATGGCTCGAAATCAATCTCAACTCGACGAGCTTGACGATAAAACGCAATGGATTTCTCGCATCAAAAACCTATTGTTGCGTCGTAAGAATGCCAATACCGAGCAAGGCTCTAAACGTAATATTCTTGCGCACTACGACATTGGCAATGAGTTGTATGAACGCTTCTTAGACAGCTCGATGCAATACTCTTCCGCTATCTACAGCGGAGAAGCAGAAACCCTATCCAAAGCTCAGCAAAACAAAATGAAAACCATCTGTGAGCGATTAGAGTTGTCAGAGAAAGACAGCGTGGTCGAGATAGGTACCGGCTGGGGTGGCTTAGCGATATTCATGGCGCAACACTACGGATGCCATGTCACCACAACCACAATCTCAGATGCCCAACACGCGCTTGCAGAACAGAGAGTAAAAGCGCTCGGCTTAACCGACAAAATCACCCTGCTTAAAGAGGATTATCGCAACCTCACTGGTGAGTATGACAAGTTGGTCTCTATCGAGATGATTGAGGCGGTCGGACATGAATATCTACAGACCTTCTTTGAGAAATGTTCTTCACTGTTGAAACCATCAGGCAAAATGCTGATTCAAGCGATCACTATTGCCGACAGTCGTTACGACAAATATCGCAAAGGCGTCGACTTTATTCAGAAGTACATCTTCCCTGGCGGCTGTCTCCCTTCGGTTTCAGTGATGACCCAACACCTTGCGACCAGTACAGACCTTGTTGTCCAAGAAATTGATGACATTGGCCTTCACTACGCTCGAACACTTAATGATTGGAATGTTGCCTTTGAAAACAGTTGGGAAGAGTTAGAGTCTCTCGGCTATTCAGAAGAGTTTAAGCGCTTGTGGATCTTCTACTTCTGCTACTGTGAAGGTGCATTCAAAGAGCGCGTGATCAGTACTCATCACTTAGTTGCTAGAAAACCTCGTTACTTTGGAGCAAAAGATGAAACGGTTTTGGATTATTAATCTCGTTCTGTTTCAAGCGACCTGGGTTTGCAGCGCCTTCTTTACCGCGCAAGCCCCGTTCGTCACGCCATTGATCGTGGTGGTTCACTTCCTTCTCTCTCCAACTCGCAGTAGCGACTTGAAAATACTCATCTTATTACCATTGGGGCTATTGCTTGATAGCCTCATGCTCCACTTCGGTATTTTTGCCGTCGACTCTGAAATTGCTAATCAATCTTGGTTTCCAGTTTGGCTCATTTGCCTGTGGATCATGTTCTTAATCAGTTTCAATCACAGCCTGAATTGGCTTTTAAAATGCTCAAAAGTGATCTTGTTTGTCATAGGGTTCGTAGCAGGTACTAGTAGTTATTGGGGAGGCATCAAAGCAGGCGCCCTTCTTACTACTTGGCCAGATGCATCGGTGCTCGCTGCCCTTGCAATAAGTTGGGGGATTTTGTTGCCCTTACTGGTGGCCGCTTACTCCAACTTAGTACAACCCAAAATGGCAACAACGAGGTGACTTATGGCTTTTCCACGCAACCCTACGCAAGCGTTCAAACCTGAGAGCGATGTTATTCGCGTTCGCACTCAAACAAGCGTGCAATCAAGAAACCGACTATTTAGCTTAGTCACCCTAACCCTCATTTGCGCAGCACTCCTATTTACCGGGAATGCCAACGCTTCTGCTGTCGATGATTTAAACAAGCGTGGCCAAGGTGAGATGAGTTACTTATTTTGGACTTTGTATTCTGCAGAGTTCTACACCACGCCATCTAACTCTGAGCGTGCTTTGAAACTTGAGTACTACCGAGCAATTGACAGCAAAGACCTTGTAGACGCAACCAAAGACCAGTGGAGCAAACTTGGTTACTCCAACAACAATATCCAGCGTTGGTTGAAGCCTTTGTACGCAATGTGGCCCAACGTTGAGGAAGGCAGCACGCTGACTATCCGAGTTGCTGAAGACAACGTAAGTCGCTTCTATTTCGATGAGCAACCCATCGGCACCATCCAAGACAAGCAATTTGGTGAAGCCTTTCTCGCGATTTGGTTATCTGAGAACACATCTGAGCCAGGTCTACGCAAACAACTATTAGGTTTGAACAAATGAATCCAAAAACAACAATAATAAAATTTGCTTTGGCACTGTTTTCACTCACTTGGCTAGCGGGTTGTGGCTCTGCAAGTTTAGAAAACCACGTAGACACTACGCCAGAGCTCAAGCTTGAAACCTTTTTCAATGGCGAGCTAATGGCTTACGGCATGGTACTCGACCGCTCTGGTAACCTACTACGCCGTTTTGACGCTAAGCTTGTCGCGACTTGGGACGGTGATAAAGGAGAAATCAAAGAGTGGTTCTCTTTTGCTGATGGCGAGCGCTCAACACGCGTTTGGAACCTGATAAAAACCGGTGAAAACACCTATTCAGGCACCGCTAATGATGTAGTCGGTACCGCTTATGGCGAGACTCTAGGTTCTGCTCTGTATTGGAAATATGACTTAGAAATCGAAGTCGACGGCAGCACCTATGAAGTCGTATTAGACGACTGGATGTTCTTGATGGACGACAAACGCTTGTTCAACAAAACTGAGATGTCTAAATTTGGGTTTAAAGTAGGCGAAGTGATCTTATATATCGAGAAGATTTAATTTAACCGCTCTTTCCTGTTCCCATTTTCATCAACGGTAACCGTTACCCCGAAAGACACTTTCAGCCCACCATATAATTTCAGCCCGCAAACAATCTCAGCCAACAATGCAATCTCAACCCACAACAGAAAATTGTGGGTTGTTCTGTTTAATCCCTCGAATAGCATACCTGCATGCTCAAGCCTTTGTGCTAAGATGCGCCACCAGCATACAAATGGGCTAAACTCAGTTGAGCGGATGTGATACACAGTTCCACCAATTCAGAGCACTTCCCCATTGTTTCGCTAAGCGTAGATTCCCTACCATGAATAATTGAAAAGGCTTTAAAGCATGAGCAAGTTGACCTCAGCGGAGCGTAAAGCTCGCGACAATGAACGTTTCTCACAACGTGTAAACGACCGCAGAGAAAAAGGCGAAGACGTAGTTGCTTACGCACTGACCAACAAGAAAGCTGTAAAATTTCTGACTAAGTCGGAAAAGAAACGCTTCAATGAAGCGAAAGTCATTCGCCAAGAAGAACAGCGAGTGAAAGATCAAGAAGAACTCAACAGAATCGAAGACTCATTCACGACCAAACAGTTCGACGAAGAGTAATCTGATTTCAAAAGCGCTGGCTCTATGCCGGCGCTTTTACCTTTAGACGCTTTACCTTGAGGCATTTTTTCCTTTCTGCTTTTCTTGTTATCTTCCTACGACTTTCTCAAACCTCTGTTTTATCGATCTTACTCATGGATCTCGGCATCTTGGTCTTAGATCTCAGCAAACAGATATTCAAAGCCTTACTATCTCGATTCAATTCAATAATTCCGAGTCACCATGATTTTAATCACCGGATCAAGCAGCGGTTTAGGCGCAGCTTTAGCCAAGCAATATGCGAACACATCGAACAGCCATCAGCGCTTAATGATCACTGGCCGCAGCTCCCAACGTTTAGCTGAATTAGCGAAAAATCTGCCAGCGAATACTGTTAGCCAAGCCTGTGACTTGTGCGATCCACAATCAGTGAGTGAGTTATTGGATGCGTTGCCTGAAACACCAAAGCTGGTGGTTCATAGCGCAGGCAGTGGGTACTTCGGTAAAATTGAACAACAAGATCCCGCCGCCATCAGCGACATGCTGAAAAACAACATCGAGTCTTCGATCTTTTTGATTCGCGAGCTTGTGCAGCGCTACAAAGATCAACCCGTCACCATTGCGGTCGTGATGTCGACCGCGGCTCAAGGCGCGAAAGCAGAAGAATCCACCTACTGCGCAGCAAAATGGGCAGTAAAAGGCTTTATCGAATCGGTAAGGTTGGAGCTCAAAGGTCACCCGATGAAAATCGTTGCGGTTTATCCCGGCGGAATGGCGACAGAGTTTTGGGGAACCAGCGGCAAAGCGATGGATACTTCAAGCTTTATGACAGCTCAAGAGGCTGCTCAAATGCTGCAACAGGCGTTAACCAGCACTGAGCATGGATTTGTATCAGATATCACGATAAACCGCGGTTAACGGCTAATGAGAGTATCGAACAGGTAAACAGAGCTATTCGAGCTAATTATTTGTGAGGGTGAGCATGAAAGTGTGCGACAATGCTCGGCGTAAATTCATATTCAAGGTTTATTATGAAACTTCTAGTTCGTAACCTATCGCGCTCTACTGCTGAGCAAGACATCCGTGTTCTATTTTCTGAGTTCGGCTCAGTAAAAGAGTGCAGCCTAGTTTTAGACCAAAACACTGGCGAATCTAAAGGCTTTGCATTTGTTGAAATGCCAGAGCACGAAGAAGCGAAAGCGGCACTAAACAAGCTGAACATGTCAAAGCTTGGCAGCAACACGATTCGTGTAAAAGTCGCTAACTCTTAATTAGAGCAAGCACTTAGCAAAGGCTGATTGTTAGCTTATAGCTTAAGATTGATTGTTAACATCAGATCGGTTGTTAACAGCAGATTAATCGTTAACAGCAATCATCAAATGACTGGTCTCTTTATCTAGCTTCACCGTAAGCTCAGATAATAAAGCCCGTAACGATATTCCGCTGAAAAAGCATAATATCGTTACGGGCTTTTTGCTGCTCGCGATTCTCTTTTCAAAACCAACCTATTCACTTATCGTTTGCGCTTATAACCCTTCATATTCATCAATAGCACGCCTTGCTTCTGCCATTGAACATCCTGATTCCATCACTAACTGCGCGACCGTCATCGAGGGCGTAGCGGCTAACAACGATGCCAAACACACCACAGGCTTAGGCAGTACTTTGTCGATTGCGATTGCTATCCAACCGTCTTTTTCATGAGTGAGCAGGGTTTTAAATTCAATGAGTTGATGATCCTGAGCCACCAACAACCAGTTGCGTGAACGTCGCACTCGCTTCAACTGGCATCCACACTCAGTCGCATTCGCCATCACTTGGCTTTTATCACTCACACGATGTACAAAACTATTCAGTGGGACACTAAACATAACTCTCTGCCAACCAACCTATACCAATCATTCAAGCGCTCTCTAACTACCACTCGGCAACTCAACATTCTCTATCAATAAAATCATGCTTAGAATTACACAGACACAAAAAAACCGCCAGTGATGCACTAAGCAGCCTCGCGGTTTTTTGTTCTTTAGAGCCCAATGATCAGCATCAGCGGCTAAGCATTTTCAATTCAACATGGATAATCAGCAGCAGCTTTTTGAAGCACCGCTATTACAACAAGTTGAAGAAGTCTGACGTCCTCGCTCAAAGCCATCAATTACATCTGCTAACGCGGTAAATGATTGCTCGATATTATCGCGTGACGTCGCGATGTTCATTCGCATGAAGTTAGGGCTTTGTGCACCAAACCAACCTCCTGGGGTTAAGCCCATTTTAGCCTGCTCAAACACCACATTTTTTAGCTCTTCTTCCGAAAAATCCAAGCCTGAGAAATCAAACCACACTTGGTAAGTGCCTTGCGGCTGGAAGACTTTTAACTGAGGAATGCGCTGCTCCGCAAACTCAGTGATCCATTTCACCGTGTCTTGCAGATACACCAACATACCATCTAGCCACTCTCCACCTTTCTCAAAGGCCGCCACGGTTGCAAACGTACTGAACGCATTACCATGATCAAGATACATCGCCACCACATTGGTTTTGAACGCTTCAAATAACTCATGATTGTTGGTGTACACATAGCCATTTGAGATGCTGTGCATGCCGAAGGTTTTCGCCGGAGAGCCAATCAAGGCAATGACCTTGTCGTAATCAAAGCTGGTTAAGCTCGTAAAAGAATGACCTTCAAAAATAATGTCGGAATGGACTTCATCACTGATGATAAGCACATCGTGGCGCTTAGCTATTTCGATGACTTGTTCAATCTCTTGAGGTGTCCACACTCGCCCAGTCGGGTTATGCGGATTGCAGAAAATCATCGCCTTCACTTGCTGTTCGATGATCTGTTGCTCCATACCAGCAAAATCAACCTGATAACTCTGTCCGCCATTAATCAACGGGCTATTCACGACCTGACGACCTGCTTTATTCACCAAATTAGCGAACTGATGATAAGCCGGCGTATGAATAAGCACACCATCACCCTCATTGGTAAACTGGCGCAGTAACAACGCGATGCCCGGTAACACTCCCGGAACTTGTACGAACTTGTCAGAAGATAGGTTCAGCCCATGACGCTTTGCATACCATTGTGATAGCGCCTCAAACACCGCCTGTTCATTGAACTCATACGAGTACACTCCACGCTCAACCAAACGATTCAGCTCTTGAGTGATCGGTTCGGCTACCTGAAAATCCATGTCGGCTACCCAGTAAGGAAATACATCGACAGTGTTGTAAATGCTCTCTAGCATCTCTGGTTTGCTTTTGATAAACGCATGTTCACCGTAATTCGATGCACTGTTAAACGCTGTCATGGAGGGTTCCTCAAATAGTGTGTTTGGTTCTTTTGCAATCAACTGGATTGCCTGAATACCCTTAAGACGATAGCGAGATAAAAAGGACGAAGCTTTTAAAGAAATCTTGTGATTAATTAAAATTAATCTCGCATCTCGACCACAATTTCAGTCTTGACCGAGTTCGCGATAAAGCAGTTTTTGTGCGCCAAATGATGCAGTTTGTCGAGTTGTTTGGCGGTTGGTATCTTAGATCCGGAGAACACAATATCAGGTCGCAGAGTCACCTTAGTGACCGATGAGCAGCCTGATTCATCTTCTTCCAACACGCCGATTGCATCATCCACATAAGAATCGATCACATACTTCTGCTTTGCGGCAATGCCCAAAAACGTCAGCATATGGCAGCTAGAAAGTGCCGCGATAAACGCTTCTTCTGGGTCGACATTCGCTTCCACCGAAAACGGCAGTGGCACAACATGAGGAGAAGATGAAGCTGGCACAGTGATACCACCATCGAACTCCCACGTATGACCGCGACTGTATTGGTTGTCGCTAAAGGCTTCATCTTCCGCTTTTTGCCAGCGAATGACCGCTCCATATTCAGACATAATTAATTCCTTTTATATTGTGTAACGACTTAGCGATCAGCAGGGTGATTGACACCGTCGTTGGTCACCACATCACCAATATCAAAAGGGTTCACCCCTTCCAAACAACCAATGTTAAAACCGTATTCATTTGGGCTTGAACGGCGTTGATGATGGGTATAGATACCGCAGTTTGAACAGAAGTAATGCTTCGCGGTATTGGTATTGAATTGATAAAGCTTAAGATGCTCCGCACCTTTCAGGATCTTGATACCATCCAACGCAACAGAGCCCACAATCGCGCCTCTAAGACGACAGATAGAACAATCACAACGGCGCGGCTTTTCTATTCCGTTAGGTAGGCTGAGCTCTAATTCAACCGCACCACAATGGCAGGCTGCCTTGTGAAAAGGTTGGATAACCGTGTTACCGACTACTTTCATTTCTCTCTCCATCAAGTCCTTGTATCGAACTATCTTAACGAGAACCATTTACCTTGTCCGTAACCAAGCTTTGAATTTAGCATTTTTAGAACAATCAACTTATCCATAAAATCTTCAATAGTTCTCAGTTTTACAACGACATCGCCCTACATTAATAATCGTTAATCTAAGCACAACCGATCCTTAATCCTTATGCAAGTAAGCTCTCTCTATCAATAAAAATAGAGAGAGAAAAAACGTGAATATACTTGGATACTTACAAAAAATCGGCAAAGCACTGATGGTGCCGATCGCCGTACTGCCTGCTGGTGGTTTGATGCTAGGGCTAGGTTATGCCCTTGACCCATCAGGTTGGGGAGCTAACAGCGCTTTAGCAACCATACTCGTATACGGTGGCAAAGGCATTATGGATAACCAAGCGTGGTTATTCGCGGTTGGTGTCGCTTATGGTTTAGCGAAAGACAATAACGGCGCTGCTGCTCTATCTGGCCTATTAGGTCTGCTCGTCGTGGAAATGATCGTGGGTAACGTGAATGTTATCTCACAAATCACCGGTGTCCCTGTCGACCAAATGAGCGCATCTGAACTTATCGCCTCCAATGCAGCGGTAAGTGCATTCACTGGCATCATGATAGGTATTGTCGCCGCCACTCTATATAACCGATTCCACACCATAAAACTGCCTGCTGTTCTTGGGTTCTTTGGCGGCAAGCGTTTCGTTCCAATCATCACATCTCTGGCCGCGATTAGTATCAGCTTAGTCATGGTTTATGTGTGGCCTGTCGTCTACGGAGCACTGGTTGAGTTCGGCATCTCTATTTCTGAGATGGGTGCGACAGGCGCTGGCCTCTATGGTTTCTTTAACCGCTTACTTATTCCTGTTGGCTTGCACCACGCACTTAACCAAGTTTTCCTATTCGATTTAGTGGGCATCAATGACATTTCTAAATTCTGGTCGGGCACCGGTGAACTCGGTGTAACGGGTATTTATCAAGGTGGCTTCTTCCCTGTTATGGGTTATGGCTTACCAGCGGCATGTTTAGCGATGTACCACTGTGCAAAACCAGAAAACAAAAAGAAAGTCGGCGGTATTCTTGGCGCTTCAGCGTTAACCGCTATCTTAACTGGCGTAACAGAACCGATTGAGTTTGCCTTCATGTTCGTGGCACCGGTACTTTATGTTATTCACGCGCTTCTTGCCGCTATGTCGCTATACATTGCTGCTAGCATGCAGTGGATCGCTGGCTTTACCTTCAGTGGCGGTTTGATTGACTTCGTGTTGTCTTACAATCTTCCACTCGCAGTAAAACCTTACATGTTGATACTTCAAGGTATTTTCTTTGCGACGATTTACTACTCAATATTCCGCTTCGCTATCTTAAAATTCGATCTCAAAACACCGGGACGTGAAGATGTGGACGTAGCAGAAGTAAACCAAGTTTCATCGAATGAGAAAGCGGCGCAATACTTAAAAGCGCTAGGTGGACATGCGAATCTAACCAGTATCGATTCATGTATCACAAGACTGCGCTTAACACTTAAAGACATCAGCATTGTTGATGAAGCGACACTGAAAGCGATTGGCGCAATGGGCGTGGTAAAAATTGGGGCTAACAACCTTCAGGTTATTATTGGCACAGAGGCAGAGGAGATCGCTCATGCGATGAGTCAAATCCCTAAAAGCCAAGACCTAACATCGGTCCCACTTCCGAGTTAACCCCTGCATCGCTAAAACACAGCACACGTTGCGATTCACATTAAAGCACTCAGGCCAAAGCGATTCGCTTTGGCTTTTTTGCACTCGCAGCGTAAAGAGATTATGGGAGCGAAAAAGACGGGCTCTTGACGATAGGCATGCATAGGACGAACAACCGCTTTTAAGACGTTGATTAATCGAGAATTCAAAGGCCATTTCGGAGTGATGACATGCCTTACGACAGCGGTATTATGTGCTTGCACGGTCACGGTTTAGTACTTAAACAATAGAACTGCTTTATGTCATAGACATAGCATCCAGCTGATAATAAGCAACAATACTGATACTCTAAGCGGATTATTCTCACCGAGTGATATAAAAAGACTTTGCATCAAGGAAGATTAAGATGACTAAAACTAATAAATTACTTTTAATTTTAGCTCTCTCAATGATTCTCATGGGAGCTTCAAAGGTGGTTGGATACTACTTCAACTATGGATTAACCAACATCGTATACACAATCTACGTATTGATGGGATTACTATTTTGCTTCCTACTTTACGCTAAAATACAAATTGCTAACTGGCTGTTGTTCATGTTTTTTCTGGCTCAATTTGTCGTGGTATATAGTCCCACTTATAGATATGACTTTACTACAGGGTTGACCGTGCACTTCACATATTGGGCAGGCTCAATAGATACCCCTCCAAATGAGAGGTTTGGATTTGCTTTCAATTCTCTATCGGTTTTTCTGATGGGTTTGTGTATTGCAGGGATAGGAAACACCAAAAAAGCTGATACCTTCGAAAATAGCGGTAAAGTCGAAAATATATAATAAAACTATCGTGTGCAAAGAGTGATGAATATCCATGACTTTATGGTGTCAGATAGCTTTCGTGGTAAAGGTGTTGGCAAGGCGCAACTGAATGGTATCGAACAGTATTGTCGTGATAATGATTACCTCAAAATCACACTAGAGGTCAGTAATGATAATGTTGCAGCTAAAAATCTCTATAGTTCTTTGGACTACGAAGATTGCAGGGTAGTTTTGAAAGGTCAGCAACATTGGCAGAAGTACCTCAATTAGCATGCATTTAACTGAGCTTTATCCATAGTTAAAGGAATCAGATGAACAAGATACAAATAGCTTTAGTCATGGTATGCATGATTATCCTCGGTTTCATGTTGGGTGGTGGTTTCAACTCTGCTGAACGAGATACAGTGATTCAAGGTGAAGGTTTACCTTTATTTGAAGTCAAAGTTGCCAGTTCTTTCCCAGTGAAACCTCTGGAGAATTTCAATATTACAACTGATAGCCCAGTTACTAACTTTCGAGTGCCTTTAGCGCTTGAGAACGAAACTAAGCTTAGTTTTCTATCAGACTTCGAAGTTACAATAGATAACGAGTCTGAATTGGTGGGGCGAGTTAAAGTTGAGCGAGCTTTTATTAGTAAGGATGAGTGTATTGCTGCATTAGGTTCCTTAATAGAAAAATTTCAGGAGCACTATCCAGTATTTCAATTTGAGCCTGGCAAGTCGAGCTACTCGAAAATGGTTGGAGATTTGCGAGTTGGTGCTTCATGCTCGGTTTATGAAAAATCCCCATACGTTTCGTTAGAGTACTATTTAGAAAGTAACTCCGTAGTGGATAACATCCTTAAAGCTTTTACGCAAAGATAAAGCTACAATAAGGATTAAGGTGTTGGGCAGCCTACAAACATCCACTAAAGTTAACGTTCAAAATAGAGGCGAGCCCTTAATCCTGGGGTGTTATCTCTTAAAATAAGATGGGCATGGTGACGCTTTACTACGGCATCAACCAGAGACAAGCCAAGGCCGTTGCCAAATTCCGTTCGACTTTTATCAGCACGGAACATAGGCCGACAAACATTCATCTTGTCTTTATCTGATATCCCGATACCGTTGTCTGCCACCGTGACACCAAAGTAATCAACCACCACTTCAATTTTTCCCTTTTCAGGTGTGTATTTCACTGCATTTTCAACCAAGTTAAAAACAGCCCTGAACAGAAGGCTTTTATCACCCAATATTTCGCACTCTTGGTCTAGCCGACAAACCAAACTCTGTTGCTTCATTTCAGCAATCGGGCTGATAAATTCAATAGCATCTTGAGCTATTTTTCCGAGATCTACACGCTCTGTGGCGATCAACGTTTGCCCGCTATTCAGCTTGGTGATCTCTAACATGCTATTGAATAGCGATAAGATGAGCTCCAACTCATCATGGCAAGCCGAGAATTGCTCTTGATGTTCATCGGTCAATGTGGAATCCGATAATACCTCTTCTAAGCGTAACTTTAGCCGAGCCATGGGAGTGCGCATATCATGAGCCATGCCTACTGTTAACGACTTCAATGACTCTTCATTTTTAGCCATTTGCTCAATCATGAAGTTGAGATGGATCGCCAAAATATCAAATTCATCATCTTGTTTGGATACGGGGATTTTTACGCTTTTTTCACCACACAGCACTCGATTCATCGCTTGGTTGACTCTTTCTAAACGCTTTAAGATCAGAACCGTAAAAAACAGAGCCGCGATCAGCATAACGGCAATAGGAAGTACAATGCCCGAAAATACAATCGGGATTAGAGTTTTTCGATACTCTTCTACCGCCTGTCTATCAATACCAATCACCAAGCGATGCGTATCTCCAATGCTAATGTTGGCGGTTTCAGACATAAGCGAAACAACAGGATAAGACGTGGTTAGTAAAGGGCTTGTTCGCTCAGAAAAGCGATAGTAAAAATTAGTGTCGGATGTTTGCTTTACGGCAAGTAACCTTTCAACGTCCTCTTTACTTTGATTGGCTGCATAACTGAATTCGGATGACTCATCTTGCAGCTGTCGAATGAGTTGTGCCCGATGGAACGCATCTGAGTCTTTGTATACCTGCCTAATCACGATGACATTAATCACTGTCACCAACACAAACAAACCGACTAGAGTCTTAAATACAGAGGAACGAGTGAGGGAGTAATCATCGACGAAGGACATAACCTGCCCCTCTCACTGTATGAAGCAAATCAGGGCAACCTGCTTCTTCAAGCTTCCTTCTTAAATTGGCGACATGAACATCAATGACATTGGTTTTCGGGTCAAAGTGGTAACTCCAAATAGCCTCAAACAAGCGCATTCTTGAGACAACTTGCTCACTGTGCTCGACAAAATACTGAATCAGTTGAAACTCTTTCGGCTGCAATTGGAGATCTTGATTCATACAAGTGACTTGATGTGCTCGTAAATCGATTTCTAAGCAGTCATAGACTAAATTTGTCTCAGTAACGGGCTGACGTTTGGTTCTATTGATAATGATGTCTACGCGCGCGATAAGTTCAGCCAGCGCAAAAGGTTTTATCAGATAATCATCACTTCCTGCTTGAAGGCCATTCACTCGATCTTCCACGCTGTCCATGGCACTCAAAATTAATACCGGTAAATTTTCTTCTGTCGCTTTGATTGCAGAGAGAACTTTCATTCCATCCAAATACGGTAACATGCGATCAAGAATCACCAGTTGATACTCGGAGCTTAACGCCATCATTAAGCCTTTTTTGCCATCTTCTGCTTGGTCGACCGCATAACCATGTTCTTCAAGACCTTTGGCCACAAATTCTCTTGTGGTGGTGTCATCTTCGATAATTAGTATTTTCACTACTTCCCCCTTTATCGGAGATAAATATTATCGTAAACCAAATACTTATCGCCAAAAAAAGAAAGGCTCGCGTGACTAATGCGAGCCAGATGCAACTTAGAGGGTAAACTGCAATTCGGTAATAAAGTTTATTTGATCAATAAAGCTTCAAAGGCACTATAGATCTATCGTCATTGAGGTTTCATTTTCAATAGATTAACGATAATTAATCTCTGCCAGATCTCTCGACCAAGTCATTAAAATTATCAAACAGAAAATCCAAAAACAGCCGAATACGCTTAGGCTGATACTTCTTGCTGATGTACACCACATTCAAGTCGGCACTCGATACTGACGTCGAGGTATTGAAGTTCTTCATGTAGCCATTAAGTAGCGTCACAAGGCGTTGGTTATTGATGTCGTCTTGTACATCCAGTACCGATTTAAGCGCAATACCCTCACCTTTTAATGCCCAGTAACGAATCACTTCACCATCGTCTGAGAATCGCTTTGGAACAACGGTAATCGACTTCTTCATGTCGTGGTCTTGGAAATGCCATGTCTTAAGTTCTTCATTGCTGCGCAGCATCGCCAAACAATCGTGCTCGACCAAATCTGGTGGTGTTAGCGGCGTTCCATGCTTGGCAAGATATTCTGGTGAAGCACACAACACACGTCGGCTTGGCGATAAGCGTCTGGATATCAAACTGCTGTCGACCAATTCACCATAACGAATCACGATATCCATGCCAGATTCAGCAATGTTCGAGAGGTTATCGTTCAAGTACAGGTAAGGAATAACGTCCGGATACTGCTGACAAAACTCCGAAAGAATAGGAAGAATGTACTGCTTTCCGATGTCTTTAGGTGCTGCAATCTTTAGTGGGCCTTTAACCTCTTTAACGCCATTTTGAATCAGGTTTTCAGCCTCGCTGACGTTGTCTAAAATCTCCAAACATGCCTTGTGATACAGCTCGCCAGAGTCGGTCAAAGACACATGACGCGTACTTCGATTCAACAACTTCACACCATATCGTTCTTCAAGCGCCTGCAGCCTTGCTGTCATGGTCGCAGGCGATAAACCCAGTTCACGCCCCGCCGCTGCTAACCCGTGATGCTTAACAATGCTCACGAACATCGCCATATCTGAAAACTTATCCATACGATTCTCGCTTCCACCTCTTCGTCTTACTTCTCGATCTTAATGCTCGATTTGAATACCCATTCACACTATTCAGATTAACCGAATAATGATTTTATAGTTTAGCCAATTATCAAATTTAGTCGAATAAATATAATGACAACCATCAGCAGAACACGCAGGAATTCAGAACATGAACAACGAACTTACAAACCAAGAAAAGCACACATTCGTCATCATTGGTGGGACATCAGGTATCGGCAAAGCATTAGCAATGCAATTGAGAAACGAAGACAACACAGTACACATTGCCAGCCGACACACAGGCGTTGATATCAGCAATGAGAAATCGGTTTGTGAATACTTCGAATCGATCGGTGCATTTGATCACTTGGTGATAACCGCGGGTTCATACGCTCCCGCAGGAAAAGTGACAGACCTTGCTATCGCAGACGCAAAAGCAGCATTTGATACCAAGTTTTGGGGAAACTTAAACGTAGCCAAGCACGCCGCACGTTACATGACTCCAAACGGCTCAATCACACTAACCACGGGCATGCTGTCACGCAAAGTGGTTGCTGGTACTTACGTAAAAACCGCAATTAATGCCGCGCTAGAGAGCGTAACTAAAGTGCTTGCCAAAGAACTTTCACCGATTCGAGTCAACGCCGTCAGCCCCGGCCTTACCATGACTGAAGCTTACAAAAACATGGACGATTCAGCTCGTTCAACCATGTACGACAACGCCAAAAACAACCTACCCGCAGGCAAGGTTGGCGAGCCTTCAGAGATAGCCATGGGTTACCTGTTCGCAATTAATAACCCATACGTCACTGGGTCAATCATCGATATCGATGGAGGCGCTCTACTCGGCTAACACTCCGCAAAGAAGCAAAGAAGCAAAGACATAAAGAACAATCGTTAGGGCGTGTATCGCACGTCCTAACAAACAAGAATTTACATAGGTAGCTCATCATGAAACAAGAAACCGTCCACCAAGAAACTATCCATATAGAAAAGATTCCATTCCAAGTTTGGATACTGACACTCGCTGCATTTGCAATCGGCACGGCTGAGTTTGTTATCGCAGGCATTCTTCCACAGATCGCTACATCACTTTCAATCACAGAAGGCCAAGCTGGCTACCTTATCAGTGCTTACGCGTTGGCTATCGTTATCGGCGGCCCGATCTTAACCATCTACCTTGCTCGCTTTAACAAGAAGATGGTGCTGATTGGCTTAATGGTGCTGTTCATCATCGGTAATGTCTTGTCAGCCCTTGCTCCTAGCTACCCACTTCTACTTGCAAGCCGCGTTATCGCAGGCTTAGTGCAAGGTCCTTTCTATGGCATAGGTGCAGTTGTCGCGACCAATTTAGTATCTGAGAAAATGGCAGGTCGTGCTGTTGGCCAGATGTTCGCTGGCTTAACGCTCGCTAACGTTCTTGGGGTTCCCGCAGGAACTTGGGTGAGCTTGCAATTCGGTTGGCACACCACTTTCTTTACCGTGGCAGCACTTGGCACCATCGCCATGATTTCAATCTTAACGTCAATAAAATCTTCAGGTCACAGCGAAGCGAGAGACATCAAAACTCAGCTGTTGGCATTCAAAAATCCAATGCTGCTTATCAGCTTGGCGATCACCGCTTTTGCTTGGTCTGGCTTCATGACGCTTTACGGCTACCTTGCGCCTATCGCCATGCACATCACGGGTTACGGTCAAGAATCAGTAACTTGGATCTTAGTGATTGTTGGTGTCGGCTTAATCATCGGTAACACCTTGGGCGGACGCTCTTCTGACAAAGATTTAGGCAAAGCATCGATGTTTTGGGCCGTCGCGATGATCGTTTCATTGGTTGTGGTTGGCCTTGTTGTAGACAACAAAATCCTATTCGTTACCGCTGCATTTATCTTTGGTATTGCATCATTTGCGAACGTTCCTGCCATGCAGCTTCGAGTAATGAACCACGGTGGCGAAGGCCAAGAGCTAGCAGCAACCGCGAATATCTCAGCGTTTAACTTGGCCAATGCCTTCGGTGGCTTCCTAGGCGGCATGGTACTCGACAGCCAACTAGGCGCAGGAATGATTCCATTCGCAGCCGTTGTTGTCCCAGTGATTGGTTTGTTGCTTATTGCAAAAGCCAACCGAGCTGAAAAGCCACAAAACGACTCTATCTTCAGCCCTGCGGAATCGAAATAGTGACCACCGCACGCTAAATCAATCAATACATGACCGATACAAGGTAAATACCATGAGCAAATTATTCGAAACAGCAGAACTCAAAGATCTAGAACTACAAAACCGTGTGGTTATGGCACCCATGACACGCGCTCGCACTAGCCAACCTGGAAACGTGCCAAACGACATGATGGCGACTTATTACCAACAACGAGCAAGTGCAGGGCTTATCATCACTGAAGCCACACAAATTTCAGATGACTCTCAAGGTTACTCATTCACACCCGGCGTCTATACCGATGCGCAAATCGAAGGTTGGAAATCAGTAACAACAGCAGCAAAAGAGCAAGGTGCCGCGATATTCTGCCAACTATGGCACGTAGGCCGAGTATCACACCCTACCTTTCAAAAAGGCGAGTTGCCGATTGCACCTTCTGCACTGGCACCCATAGAAACGCAGGTTTGGATCTCTGATGAAAATGGTAACGGCAACATGGTGGATTGCATTCAACCAAGAGAGATGACCCAAGCCGATATCGATCGTGTTGTTCAAGATTTTGCTAACTCAGCGAAGAAAGCGGTCGAGGCAGGGTTCAATGGCGTGGAAATCCACGGTGGTAATGGCTACCTGATTGACCAGTTCCTAAGAACCAACTCAAACAAACGCACCGACAACTATGGTGGCAGTCGTGAGAATCGACTTCGCTTTCTAATTGAAGTCGTGGATGCGGTAATTGAAGCGATTGGTGCTGACAAAGTGGGCGTACGTTTAGCCCCATTCATCACCTTCAAAGACATGAACTGTCCAGACATCGTGCCAACGATTTTAGAAGCGTCAAAGGAACTGCAAGCTCGTAATATCGCTTATCTACACCTATCAGAAGCCGATTGGGATGACGCGCCTGTGATACCTGAAAGCTTCCGTGTGGAACTAAGAGAGTTGTTCTCTAACACCATCATAGTTGCTGGCAGCTACACACCAGAACGCGCCGAAGAAGTGTTAAGCAAAGGCTACGCCGACCTTGTCGCATTTGGTCGCCCATTCGTAGCAAACCCAGATCTCGTTTCACGCCTACAAAACGGCAGCGAACTATCCGATCTCGACGGCGCCACTCTGTTTGGCGGCAACGAAAAAGGCTATACCGATTACCCTAATGCCGTTCGGATAAGCATTATTGCTTGAACCTGAACGGATATTTGGCTGGGACAAAGAGGACTGAACGTGGAAACGTTCGGTCTTTTCTTTTATCTGGAAGAATGAAGTGACTCAAACTGTCTCTCATCCTTTTCAGTTTTACAGGTAGAGTTCCGTCTGGACTTAAAGCTAACCAACGTAATTGCGCATCAATAAGGTTAATTGCGGCGGTAAAAC